>DATECC010000001.1:0-4908 GCA_036516635.1 Minisyncoccota bacterium
CAAGATGATTGTTTACGCGACCGATCGGACAAAACCTTTAAAATGCGATGTGACGAAAGAACGCGAAGTAAGGCGCGTTTTTCGGTCGGTGGTGAAGGCCGAAGGCCGGATTGACGTTGTCATCAATGTCACCGTGGCCAAGTTAAAGTTGCGGCCCTTCGCGGAACTTGGTTCGGACGATTATTGGGAAGATTTGCGGACCAACACTTTGGGCGGCATCAATATCATCAAAAACGCCGTTCCGGCGATGCAAAAAACGGGCGGGCTAATTATCAGTTTTTTGTCCAAAACGGTTGGGGAGGAGGGAGTTCCACCCCCCCGAATGGCCTCCTACCTTACTTCCAAGTACGCTCTTAGGGGATTTATCAAGTGCGCTCGGGAAGAGCTGAAAAAAAGTCGAATCAGATTGCTGACGGTCTCGCCCTCTTTCGTCGAGACAAAACTGATTGCCGCCTTTCCGCCGAAGTTGTTAGAATTGGAAAGGGGAAAATTGCCCGGAAAGCGATTTGTGGCACCCCAAGACATCGCGATTCTTGTTAGTAAAATAATTACCGGGCCGCTCTCGCGCTACCCCGAAGATATCACAATATGAAAGAGACCGCGGCCGGTTTGTTTGAACACGACGGGCGAAAGTTTTTTCCCGCCGACATCGTCAGGGCATTAAAGGATGTGGGAATTAAATCCGGCGACAAGTTGTTTGTCCACGCCGACCTCAAATCATTCGGCAAAATTAATCCCCAAATCGGCAAAGAAGAATATCTTGATGCGTTTGTCGGGGCATTAACCGGTTTGGTGGGGGAGAGCGGGACAATTATTATGCCGACATTTTCCTACTCTTTTTGCCGAGGGGAGGTTTATGACCCCCAAAGGACTCTGTCCACTGTCGGTATTCTGACGGAGCATTTTAGAAAAATGACGGGCGTAGTTAGGACGATAGACCCGATTTTTTCGGTGGCGGTTTGGGGCGTCGACCAGAAATTTTATCAGATGGTCGGTGGTGATTGTTTTGGTAACAAGTCAATTTTCCAAAAAATTTACGATGCCGATTTTAAAATCCTGTTTTTGGGAGAAACTTTTGACTTAACCTACCTACACTTTATCGAACAGGCTTACGGCGTGTCTTATCGGTATCGGAAAAAGTTTACCGGTCAAATAATAATTGACGGGGAGTTGAAAGAATTTGCTTTTGATTATAATGTTAGACCACTCGACGGCAGTATTGATTATAATTTGGAGGCCGTCGCCGATTTTTTAAACCGCCGGGGAGTGCTCAAGACCGGCCGACTCGGTTATTCGCGCCTCCGGCTGGTGGGAGCGAAAGACGCTTATGCCGAAATCACCGCCGGCCTAAAAGCCAACCCCAAACTATTACTTATATGAGCCAAGTTACCGCCGAATACCAAAAAAAATGGCACCATGACGCTCTGATGAGCGAGAGAATAAAGTGGCAAGAACGAACTTTTGCCACTTTCGCGAGCTTGTTTAGCCACATTTTGAAAGCACCCTTCGAAGGGAAGATTTTGGATGTCGGTTGCGGCGACGGAGCTTTGGTCAATTTACTCAGTACCAAAAGAAACATCAAAGCCCAAGGGATTGATATTAACCATGGGGTGGATTTTGAGACGGACAAGCTCCCCTTTAACGACCGCGAATTCGATATTGTTATAATGTATTCGGTCATTGAGCACTTATTCGATCCCGGTGTGATTCTCCAAGAAATAAAAAGAATTTTAAAACCGGGCGGTTTTTTGGTGGTGATTACCCCTCACCTTAATTTGGCCAACTTAATAATCAGTGACCGCCGATTTTACGAAGATCCCACCCACGTCCATCCTTACAACCCAGTCAGTTTGGAAAAATTGATGGGTTTGTACAATTTTCAGAAAAAATTTATCGGCTTGTGGACGGTTAAAAAGACCTACCGCTTGTGGCAATTGCCGGCAAGTTGGCAATTTTACCTCGGAGCCCTACTTCCCTTTACTGGGCAAGTTAAATGGGCACCACGATTTTTAACCGGCCGATCAAAATCAATCCTCGGGGTTTTTTGCAATGAGAAATGAGATGTATGAATTAGTGAAAGAATTATTTCCCATTTGCCGCAGTATTACCGGCAATGGCGTTAGACAGACGTTGAAAATTTTACAACACCATATCCCGCTCAAAATGGTTGAAGTGGCGACGGGGACTAAAGTTTTTGATTGGACGGTCCCTATGGAATGGAATGTTCAGGAGGCCTACTTGCTTGATCCGACCGGTAAGAAGATTATTGATTTCCGGAAAAATAATCTTCACCTGGTAAGTTATTCCATACCAATCAATAAGACCATTCCGCTGGCGGACTTAGAGGAACATTTATATTCCCTCCCAGAGCAACCAATGGCCATTCCCTACATCACTTCTTATTACCAAAAGCGATGGGGTTTTTGCCTAGCCCACCGGGACCGGGTAAAGCTAAAAGCGGGGAATTATCAAGTGGTCATTGACAGCGAATTAAAAAACGGTTCTTTAACCTACGGCGAAGTGATTATTCCTGGTCGGTCCAAAAAAGAAATTTTTCTTTCCACCTACATTTGCCACCCCTCGTTAGCTAACAATGAGTTGTCCGGACCGGCGGTGGCCGCCTTTTTAGTCAAACAGCTTTTGGAGCAACCGCGGCGATATACCTATCGGGTGATCTTTATCCCGGAGACCATCGGTTCTCTCGTCTACCTCAGCCGTCACTTAAGGGCGATGAAGCGGCAGGTGATCGCCGGATTTAATTTGTCTTGCTTGGGCGACGACGGCGCTTATTCTTACCTGCCGACGCGGCCCGGCAATACCTACGCGGACAAAATAGCCTTAAACGTTTTGTCGTTCAAACACCCTAATTTCCTCCGGTATTCCTTTCTTGACCGTGGTAGCGACGAGCGGCAATACAACGCGCCAGGTGTTGATTTGCCGGTCGTGTCCCTTTCTCGGAGCAAATACGGCACTTATCCGGAATATCACACTTCGCTCGATAATTTGGATTTTATCAGTCCTGAGGGGTTGTTCGGTTCTTATGAGTTGGTGTGGGAGTGTTTGGAAGCGATAGAGGGGAATTATCGATATCGGTTAAATTGCTTGGGGGAACCGCAGCTGGGACGGCGCGGTTTGTATCCGACTATTACCACCACTAAAGTTCTCTCTAAAAAACCAACGGATTTGCTCAACTTTATCGCTTACGCCGACGGGCAAAACGACTTGTTGGATATCAGCAACCAGATACAAGTGCCGGTGGGGGAATTGTTGTCGATTGTCGAAAAATTGAGGAAAGCTAAATTGTTATCCAGGTATGAAATCTAAAACCGGAAAAACGATTTTTATCATCATCGGCCGCGGCTCCATTACTCGGAATATTCTCCGGAGCGGCGTGTTGGCGGAACTTAAAAAAACGGGTCATAAAATCGTACTGATTTTTTGGAATGTGAGAAACCAACCCCTCCCGGACTATCTTCGCGCCGAATTTAAGGACGATAATGTTATTTTAGAGACTGTTCCCGGCCTAAAACCCGCGCCTCTTTACCGCCGTTTTGGGCGACTGACTTCGTTGCTGGTTTATAATAATCAAATTCGGGAAATCCGTTATCTTTGGGGCAAGCGCCGCTTGGGGTGGCTGTTTTGGGAGCGGATTTTATTTTACCCGCTGTCCAAACTTCACTTTCTAAAACATCTCGTGCGATTTTTTGAGACGTTCTTTTTTACTTCAGACATCTATGCTGATTACTTTAATCGCTACCAGCCAGATCTTGTTTTTTCCACTTCCGTGATCGCCAGTGTTGACATGGAATTTATAAAGGAAGCTAAACGGCGAGGAATAAAAACCGTTTCTATGCCGCGGGGCTGGGACAATGTCAATACGATTTTTTACAAAGTGGCGCCGGATCTTTTTCTGGTCCAGAATGAAATGATGAAGAGGGACGCCATCGCCTTCCAGTGTTTGGCCGCCGAAAGAATTAAGGTCGTTGGTTTTCCCCAATTTGATTGGTACTATCGTTCCGAAATCCTGATGAGTCGGGAAGATTATTGCCGGCGGTACGGACTGGATCCGACGCAGAAAATAGTTTTTTGGGCCTCCACGCCGGACGATACTCGGGCCTCACAAGTGATGCTAGCTCTGTTTGAAAATAACGAATTAGAAATTCCCTCCAGTCTTCTCGTTCGCGCTCACTTTAAAGCCGGTAGCGGTTCAAACGCAATGGACTCCAAAAAACTTCCGCCGCGGGTGGTGCTTGACCACAATTGGCAGCCCGCCTCCTTCTTTTGGGACAATTATGATTTGACGGCCGACGGCCTTAAGCTTTTTACCAACACTATTTATCACGCCGACGCAGTGATCACTCTTTGTTCATCCATCGCCCTGGACGCGCTTAATTTTAATAAGCCGATTATTAATTTGGCTTTCGGTAGTTGGTATGATAAAGACGGTAACGATATCTCACCGAAACTTTACGAGTACGATGTCTACCGCCCGATGTTGACGGTCGGGGCGGTTACTTTGGTCTACTCCAAAGAGGAATTAATTAAAGCCATCGGCGACGCTTTTCGTCATCCGGAAAACAAAAGCGCGGAACGGTTAAGGGCGCGAGACCTTTTTTGCTACCGCGGCGACGGTCAATCCAGTTGTCGCGTCGCCGAAGCGGTAACTTCTCTTTTATGAGCCAATCGGAATTTGTCGCCAAGTGGGATGAAAAGTCGCTCTTTATGGCGCCGGGCGAACGGCCGCGGACCCAGCGCCAGCTCAATCTCTATTATTATTTTTTGTTCATTGAACGAATCTTAAAACAAACTCGGGCGCAAAAGGTTTTAGAGATCGGTTGCGGTCGGGGAACAATCGCTTCTTATTTGGCGAAATATCTCGGTCTCCGGCTGACCTTGTTGGACAATGAA
>DATECC010000002.1:0-12465 GCA_036516635.1 Minisyncoccota bacterium
CCCGCCTTAGGCGGGGGGTTTTTGCTAGCTATCCGCCGAACGAGACGGACACAAGTAAGCTATTAACTAATTCTGGTCAACTCGTTCAAGATATACATCGACATTCAACGCAGACATACCGCCGAACTTAGTGTCAATGTAGCGCTCTTGCAGACCGTTGGTGTCGTCGTCAAAGTAGATCCTGGTGATCTTGAAGTTCTTGTTACCAACGCCACCGTTCTGGTTATTCAGCTGACCGACGAGAGTGAACTCTCTGGTAACGTCATCCGGGATGATCCAGTGAGTCCCATCCACATCACCGCTATAAGAACCGGCGGCGGTGATATTGGTAATGGCATTGCCGGAAGCGGAAGTGGTAGCAGTGGAACTGGTAGCCAAGGCGGTGGTTACCGTGTCGCTAACGTAGAGAGCACCGCCAGTCGCCTTAAGACTGAACTTAAACTCCGTAGAAGCGCTGTAATCATTACCGAGAACGGCGTACTTAGCAGAGGTACCGCTTAAGGTCGGGGCCACCAAGGCCGCATGGACGCCGCCAGCCAGCGCGTCAGAGCCAGAAACGGTAATAGCGTTGAAGTTCGGCTTGTCCACACCAGTGATAAAGGTAGCGTTGGCAAAGACCGTAGAGGAGGCCGCTGAGGTCTGATCCATCGTGTAATCATCTGAATCAGCGAACAGAGACTTTATGGTAAAGGTCTTTGTAGTACCCGAGATAATCGGCACGTTCAAGCTGGAAAAGGTAATGGTGCGGCCGCCAGTACCACCAGCAGCTTCCGTACCGCCACCCAAGAGCGTACAACCAGTGAAGTTGCCGTCGGTCGGACAAGAACCTTCGTAGAGATCGTAAGAATCGGTCAGACTGGCAAAAGTCACACCCGAGGTAGAAGCGCCCGCGATAACCGAATTGATCTCCAGATCCCTAGCTTCAGCCTTGAGTTTAAAGACCTGCAAGGTTATACCGGGAGTCGTGGCCGTTGAAGAAACTTTGGCCCAGCGGTCGCCGGCGGCAGAGGCGTCGGTCGGCACCACATTACCAGTGCTAGCCGCTATGAAATCCCAGGTTCTATCGCTAGTGACGCCGTCGCTAACCGTGTAGGCATCATTGGCGTCAGCAAAGACGACTGAATTAGACGCCTGATCAACCACATTTCCGTTAAGTGCGCTACGGCTGGTATCGTTCACCGCATCAACTTGAAGGACAAGGTAGACATTAGTATCTTTAAGTACCGGATAATTTAAATTAGCGAATACTAAACGATACTCGGAACCAGTTGTTACTTCTTGGAAATCGGAAGAAGTTAAACCATTCTTTTCAGCAATGATTTTGTCACCGACCATAATGCGGGCGTTTTGCCAATAAAGCCAAGGGCGAATGGCGGTTTTGATGCCCCATTGTTTGATGACACCGTCGTCATTACTCACCCTAACTTTCCATTTAACAATATCGTTAT
Source organism: Minisyncoccota bacterium (assembly GCA_036516635.1). GTDB lineage: Bacteria > Patescibacteriota > Minisyncoccia > Phycocordibacterales > JACOZG01 > JACOZG01. The sequence continues at coordinate 1,449 of DATECC010000002.1, forward strand.
TAGTGGAACCAATCTTCACATCCGTACCGTCGGAGGGAGAAGATTCAAGCGAGATGGTTTGGGAAATCAGAATACCATTGGCACCGGTTGGAGTGGTCGGAGTCGTGCCGCCGGTGCAGGACAGACCGGTCGTGCGGCTGGCTAAATCACCAGCCTGGCAACCAGCGGGAAGAGTCGCGCCGGCTGTGCAAGACAAACCGACAACTGTGCGGCTGAACAAATCACCAGTTTGGCAACCAGTCGGCAAAGGAGCGGCGACACAGGAAGCGCCAGTCAGTGGATTAACCAACCAACCAGCCTGGCAGCCAGTTGGTAAAGTTGTAATTGGCCCAGGACCAATCGGTCCGGGTCCGGTCGTCCCAACCATCGCGTAATACTTGATTTGGGAAATGGAACCGAAGAAACCGGAAGCCGGCGCAACGCCGTTAGCGGTTTGCCACTTCACCACCGAGGCCTTGGTCGTCGGACCAAAGTAAATGGTTGAATTGGTAGCCGCCGGGAAATGACCGGTTGACTTCAGATAATTCTGAAGACATTTAACATCGTCGCCGGTTACGCCTTCAGACAAATTGCGGCTGAAGTTGCAGACGGCGCCCGTTGCTGGCGGGACTGAAGGTGTAGCCGTACCCAGATTGTTGATCACTTGTGTCAACAATGCCGGATTGCTAATCAGCGCTTGAATTATCTGTTCAGCAGTCAAAGCAGTCTGCGCACTCGCCGGAGCAACGGTCAAACCGAGGAACAGAGCCAAAGCGGCGAAACTGAAAACTATTTTTTTAATACTCATAAATCCTTAATTAACTTTATAATTCGGCTGTCTCGAACCGAAACAGCCGCGACTAATAATTTTTCTAAAATCTCACGCCGGAAGCTCGCGCTTGGACGGAGAATTTTAGTCGTAAGGGGAAAAGCGTAACAGAATATTCAGTTGGCAAAGACCAGCCGTGATGATTATAACACCAGACAACCAGCCGACAAAAGTTAATGTGGATAACCCACCTGTAGTGGTCGCCGATGTTATAGGTTATTAAGTATAAGGAAATAAGAAGAGGGGTCAATCTTGCCTAGATGGTCAAATCTTGGTGTAACGACTCCAGCGCCGTTCGCCGGTTTTTTTGACTAAACCGGCGGCAACCAAAGCATTTAGCTCGCGCTGGACGGTTTTGCCGCTAAAATTAGGCAGATTTTTGGCAATTTCTCTTATTGACGACCAAACGCCAGTGGTTAGAAAATTGAGGACGGTGGCCTGGCGATCGGTTTTGGACGCTGAAATTTTCTTGTTTTTTTGGCTAAATTTCTCATCCTTTCGCCCCGCTAGGGGTGTTCCGAATGATGGTGTCGCCCCCGACCTCGGTCCGACGAGAGTCTCCAGATCGGCACTTTCTCTTTTGATCAAGTCAACGAGTCTTAAATATTCTTCGCGCAGAATTGATAAGTTCATCGGTGAAGAGTGGCGGTCGTAAAGGGCAACATCAATCAACTTCAATAGGTCAGTGATATAGGACAAAGCTTCATCGCCGATTAGTAAAATGTTCAGAGCTTTTTCTCTGATCTGCCACTTGATTGGATCGTTGTCCGATAAAAAATTCGTTACCAGATATAGGGCGGAAGTAATTCGTTCGGTTTTTTTGTCTCTTATGTCCTTTAGCTCTGACGACTGCCGATTGTCCTTTATAATGTTTGTCTCTGACATTTGTCCTTAATTATATATAGGACAAAACAAATGTCCAATCGGCCCAAGGCCGGCCAGTCTAGGGCTGATTCACTCTTTCTGTTATAATGGACAGCAATGTCCAGACGAGACGGCGAAGAACCAAACAAAAAAACCGGCCGGCCGCCGGCCTATTGGTTGCCGGCCGAAACCAAACACGCGATTATTGCGATCGGCGCCTTTGTTTTGGGTCTTTTCTTTTTATTGGCCAGTCTCGGCTACGCCGGTCGCGCCGGGGCTTGGCTTTATGATTTTTTGACCTTAATTTTTGGTTGGGGATTTTTTCTTTGCCCCATTATTTTGTTTCTGATCGGCCGCGCTCTGCTCAAGGCCGACCGCCCGAAAATTTTGGGTCTGAAATTGATCGCTAGCGGCATTTTTTTGATCGGCGGTTTGGGGTTGTTGTCCTTGCTGGCCGGCCCGCTGGCCGGCGGTTGGGTGGGGCAAATTTTAACCAAGCCGCTGGTGGTTTTATTTGACCGTTACATCAGTTTGATTTTTTTCACCGGTTTAGCGGTGATCGCAATCATTATTATGTTTGACAGCCAAATTACTTTAGAGTGGACGCTTTTTGGTCGGGCGTTTAATTTGGCCGGTTGGCGCCGGAAAAATAAAAATGAAGCAATCGCGGCGGCCGCGTTGGTGGAACAATCGGCGGAACCGAAAATTTCCGAGGATAAACCGCCGGCGAGTAATGTCGGCAAAACTGACGACGAATTAAACATCAAGACACTCGGTGTCCTTGGGACACCGAGTGTCTGGCCAAAACTGCGCGAAAAATTTGAATCGCCGCCGCTCGCCTTGCTGGAACACGACACCGGCAAACCGGTGGCCGGCGACATCAAGGCCAACGCCAACATCATCAAACGGACGCTGGCCAATTTCGGCATTGTCGTGGAAATGGATGAAGTTTCCATCGGCCCGTCCATCACCCGTTACGCTCTGAAGCCGGCCGAGGGCGTCAAGCTCTCGCGCATCATCGGTTTGCAGAACGATCTGGCGTTGGCGCTGGCCGCTCATCCAATCCGAATTGAAGCGCCGATCCCCGGCCTATCCTTGGTCGGTCTGGAAATTCCGAATCGGACGCGGGCGACGGTCGGCCTGGCTTCGCTCGTCGGTTCAACGGCTTTCACTAACTCGCCCCTGCCGCTCTATGTTACCCTCGGGCGCGACATCGCCGGCACGCCGCATTTCGCCAATCTGGCGCGCGCGCCGCACATCTTAATCGCTGGCGCCACCGGCTCGGGCAAATCCGTCGTCATTCACACCTTCATCACTTCTCTGCTCTACCGCAATCCGCCGGCCAATCTCCGTTTTATTATGATTGATCCGAAGCGGGTTGAACTGACGCCGTACAATAAAATTCCCCACCTCCTGACGCCGGTGATCACCAACGCCAAAAAAGCGATCTATACGCTCAAGTGGGCAATTCAGGAAATGGAACGCCGGTACGGCGTATTGGAAGAAGAACAGGTGCGGGACATCCAGTCGTTCCATCAATCGCATCTGGCTTCGCCCGCCGGCGCGGCGGAGACGATGCCCTACATTGTGATCGTCATTGATGAGTTGGCCGATATTATGTCCGCTTATCCGCGCGAACTGGAAGCGGCGGTCGTCCGGCTGGCTCAAATGTCGCGCGCCGTCGGCATTCATTTGGTGTTGTCCACGCAACGGCCGTCGGTGGAAGTGATTACCGGTTTAATTAAGGTCAACATTCCGTCGCGGGTCGCGTTGCAAGTGGCCTCGCAAATTGATTCACGGACGATTTTGGATATGGCCGGCGCGGAAAAATTACTGGGCGCCGGCGATATGCTTTATCTTTCGGGGGAACGTTCCAAACCCTTGCGCTTGCAGTCCGCTTTTATTTCCGAAACCGAAGTCAAACGGTTGGTGGATTGGTTGGCAAAAAAATACGGCGCCGGCGCGGCCGAAGAACTGCCGTTAGTTGATCTGGCGCGAAAAGATTCGCTGACGCCGGAATTCGCCGGCGCCAACGCTGACGATGATGAACTTTACGAGGCGGCGAAAGAGATTGTCACGAGCACTGGCAAGGCCTCGGCTTCCTTTCTCCAGCGCCGGCTCAAGATTGGCTACGCGCGCGCCGCGCGCTTGCTCGATCTGTTGGAAGAGGCCGGTATCATCGGTCCGGGCGAAGGCGCCAAACCGCGCCAGGTGTATGAACAACCGCCGCCGTCAATGCCGAGCATTTAATCAATGAAATATTTTATCGGCGCGGTTTTTTTCGCCGCCATCAGCGCTTATGCCGCCTACGAACTGTCCGGGTTGTGGCGGCGGCCGACGCTCACTTTGATTTATCCGACCGCCGGTCAAACTTTGACTGAAGAATTACTCACCGTGCGCGGCCTAGCGGTCGGACCGGTTAAATTGACCATCAATGGCGCACCGGCGATTTTGAGCGCGGCCGGCGATTTTGAAACCAAATTGCTTCTGGCACGCGGTTATAATACCATTAGTTTTTCCGGCACCGACCGTTTTGGCCGATCAATTGAACAGACTCTGCCGCTGATTTATCAACCAAAATTATAATTAAATTTCCACCGCGATGAAAAAAAACAAAGATAAAGAAAGCACTCGGCCACCCGCCGATAGCGGTATTGACGAAACCATTAAAGCCATCCGGGGCCGCTTCGGCGAGGGGGCGATTATGAAATTAGGCGACCGGCCCAAAGTCGGCGTCGGTGCTATTCCGACCGGTTCGCTCGGATTGGATTTGGCGCTCGGCATCAACGGCGTGCCGCGCGGTCGGATTATTGAAATTTACGGTCCGGAATCGTCCGGCAAAACCACTTTAGCCCTGCACATTATCGCCGAAGCTCAGCGCGCCGGCGGTATTTGCGCTTTCATTGACGCCGAACACGCACTGGACCCCGATTATTCCCGTAGGCTCGGCGTCAAAGTTGATGAGCTGTTGATTTCCCAACCGGATTACGGCGAGCAAGCGCTGGAAATCGCCGAGAGTTTGATTCGTTCGGGAAAGATTGATGTTATCGCCATTGATTCGGTCGCCGCCCTGACGCCGAAAGATGAGATTGAAGGCGATGTCGGCGCTTTTCATGTCGGCAAACAGGCGCGGCTGATGTCCCAAGCTCTCCGCAAAATGACGGCGATCGTCGCGCGGTCAAAGACGGTGGTTATTTTCATCAATCAGATCCGAATGCAAATCGGCGTGATGTTCGGCAATCCCGAAACGACGCCGGGCGGCAAAGCGCTTAAATTTTATTCGTCGGTCCGGTTGGACATTCGGCGCATCGCCCAAATTAAAAAAGGCGAGGAGGTGGTCGGCGGGCGCGTCCGCGTCAAGGTGGTAAAGAACAAAGTCGCCGCGCCGTTCAAAGTGGCGGAGTTTGACATTCTTTATAATGAAGGTATTTCGCCGGAGGGGGAAATTCTGGCTTTGGCCGAAAAACAAAACATCATCACCAAGTCCGGTTCGGCTTACAGCTATCAACCGAAAGACAAGGACGGCCGGCCGACGGGCGAAGAAATAAAGCTCGGCCGCGGTTACGACTCGGCGAGAGTTTTCTTAAAAGACAATCCAAAAATTAAAACCGAACTCGAGAAAAAAATCCGGTTAGACTGGAAAGATTGAACCGCCAGAGACGCAACCAAAAACTTTTAGTCAGCCAAAAACTGATTGCGATGATCGCCAAAAACGCCAACTGGGTGATGGCCTCGGTGTTTATCAGAGCGCTGACGAAGAAACGATAATTAGTCAAACCGCCGGAAATCTGGGCGTTGTGCCAGACGGCCCCGGGCGATTCAAAAATAATCATTCCGCCCAAAAGAAAAATTAAAATTGATAATTTGATTAAGACTGATTGAGCGACGGTCCGAAAAAACCACAGGACATAAACGCGGCGCATAATCGCCCGCTTTAATTGATCCAATTCAGTCAGAGTTGATTTCTGATTCATAATTCGGCTGGATCCGCCAGCCGACGGATAGAGTTTTTGAATTCCTTCTTCGCCCGATGAAGACGAGTCTTAACAGCGGCCACGGAAATTCCAAGGACCGCCGCGATTTCCAGTTGCGATTGATCTTCCAGGAAGAACAGTCTTAAAATCTTGGCGGCGGCGGCTGGGACACGGTGAAAATAAGAAATGATGTAGTCGCGCCATTCCAGTTGATCAAACAGACGTTTGGCCCGTTCGTCCATCAGTAAACTTTGATCAAAAGCGTCCCCGATCAAATCGCCGTTTCTTAATTTCAATTTATGATAATAATTAATTGCCGTGTTAATCAGAATTCGGTAAGCCCAAGAACGAAAACTGGCGCCGGGAATCGCCTTAAACCGACTGGCGTTAAAGTAAATTTTGGTGAAAGTTTCCACCACCGCATCTTTCACTTCCTCCCGCTGACCCAAAATTGTTCTGGCCTTACGAAGAAAAGCCGACTCGTAACGATCGACAATTGAACGGAACTGGCGGGGATCCTTAATCGCCTGCGCCAATATTTCTTCGTCCGTTAATTCCGCTGTTGGCGGATCGAAAGTCTTTGGAGTCAGCTCTTCTTCTAGATACATATTAAACTTAACTGATAATAGCTCGACCTTCTACCTTTGACAACTCAAGCAAAATCATTAAAGTTACATCATGCTGGATTATAATGACATTAAGCCAAAAAAGTTCATTATTCTGGACGAGGCGCCGTATGAGGTCCTCACTGCTCATGTTTTTCGTAAACAACAGCGCAAACCGGTCAACGTCACGAAATTAAAAAATTTGCTCACCGGCGCGGTGCGCGAGCATTCTTTTGCCGTCAGCGACAAAGTGGACGAAGCGGAGCTGGAGGAACGGGAGATCACTTATCTTTATCATAATCGGGACGAATATTGGTTTTGCGAGGTGAACGATAAAGCCAAACGGTTTAAGTTAGCGGCGGGAAAAGTGCGGGACAAAATTATTTATGTGAAGCCGAACGCCAATGTCCGTTTGCTGACCTTCCAAGGGCAGGTGCTCGGTTTGAGAATCCCGATTAAAATTGATTTGCGAGTTAAAGAAGCGGCGCCGGCGGTCAAAGGCAACACTGTTCAGGGCGGCACGAAACAGGTTGTACTGGAAACCGGCCTCACCCTGAATGTGCCGATGTTCGTGAACGAAGGCGATCTGGTTCGCCTCAACACCGAGACCGGCGAGTACGCGGAGCGTTTGGGGAAGAAATAATCATTCCAAATTCCTCTCTTATTCCAGTTATCCACGAACGTCGGGATCTGGAATAATTCGGTAGCGGTTAAAGTTCAACTCGCGCGGAAGGGCAGGAGGGCGAGGAAGCGGGCGTTTAGAGTTTATTAAATTTTTCGGCCGTGAGACCAGCCTGGCGAATAACAATATTGTAAAGTGTGCCGATGGGTACGTCCTTAGCCCCGCCGTGAATAGGTATGGAGACGATGCGACCTGCAGTGTTTTCGAAATACAAATGACTGCCGCGCTGATGCGTTTCGACAAAACCAATTTGTTTTAATTTTTTTATCACCTTACGAGCCGGCAGAGGTCGAAGACGCTCCATACAAAATTATCCTAAACAGTAGAGGTTGGAGCAAAAATTTTCAGATAGGTCCCCTCAGTCTTGAAAGCTGGCTTGGGAATCCGACGATGTTCGCGGCACAACATTTCGAGATAACCTAAAGCGGCCTCGCGAACATTAGCTTCGGCCTCAGCAAACGAGTCGCCAAATGAAGATACATGATTAAGTTCAGGAATGGTTGCGACCACTTGTTTCGTTTCCTTATCCACTTCGTATTCAATACGATATTGAAGTCCTTTATTTTCCATCGTTTAACTATAACAAATTCTGCCGAAAAAACCAAACTTAACTCGCGCGGAAGGGCAGAAGGGCGAGGAAGCGGGCACGTTTGATGGCGAGCGTCAGTTTGCGCTGATGGGCGGCGCAGAGACCGGAACGTCGTTTTCCCACCACGCGCGCGTGCGGATCTAAAAATTTTTTCAAAACTTCAATTTCTTTATAATCGGGATAACGGACATTATTGTTGCAAAAATAACAGTGCTTCATGATAACGATACGAATTTACTAATAATGGCGGATAATTAAAATGGGATATCGTCGGGATTGACTTCGTCTTCGGCGGGATATTGGATGGTCTTCATCTCTTCCGCCGGCGGCGGTGTTTTCGCGCCGGCCGCGCCGGCGCTGAAACCGGTTTTATCGGCGGCGCCGGCAAACGCCTTGGGGCCGAATTGCACCCGATCGGCCACGATTTCTGTCCGGTATCGTTTCTGGCCGTCTTGGCCGTCCCAACTGCGAGTTTGCATCCGACCTTCAATCAATACCGTTTGCCCTTTTTTTAAATATTGATTAACGATTTCCGCCTGCTGGCCGAAGACAACAATGTTGTGGAATTGAGTATCTTCTTGTTTGGCGCCGGTTTTGTCTTTCCACACCCGATTGGTCGCCACACCGAAAGTGGTAACCTTCGTGCCGGACGGCAAGGCGCGCAATTCCGGATCGCGAGTCAGATTACCGATAATGATGGCTTTATTTAAATACATCTTATCATTATGATTCAACGGTTAATAATTGTTCGATTTTTTCATCCACTTCCGTTTCGCTGATCGCCGGCGGTAATTCTGATTTGGCTTCTTTGGCTTTGAGTTCTTTGGCGGCGGGTCGCGAGACGTGGTTGGTTCTGGCCTTTTGATTTTCCTCGTCCAGCAGCGCGGCGCGGGGTACTTCGACGATCAAATCACGAATCAGATCGGGCGAGGTTTTAAATTGTTTGGCCAATTTTTCGGCGGCGGCCGGTTCAATTTTGAATCGCAGGGAACCGAAAAAAGCCTCGCGAAAAGTCAGACGTTGATGGTCAAGTTGTTTTTTGATCGGATATGATAAAGCGAGAGGCTGCGGTAATTTGTCGTCAAGCACTTCGCCGCCGGCGGCGAGAATCGGTTCTTTAAAAGTTTTAGCCACGCGCTCGGTTAAGGCCTCAATCGGAATCAGGGGCGACAAAAGATAGCCGACTTCATATGTTTTATTTTCTTGCTCTTCGGACATTCACTTGAATATAGCACAGGAATATTCAAAGGGCAAACAATCGGCGAGCGTTGGCCAAAGTGGCGCCAGCGACGGCGGCAATCGTTAGGCCACGCAATTCGGCGATCCTTTTTATCACCTCTATCACATAAGCCGATTCGTTGCGCCGACCGCGATAAGGCACGGGCGCCACAAACGGACAATCCGTTTCCGCCAGCAGCTGGACCAGCGGCATTTTTTTAATTATCTCGATGGTATCAGCCCCAGGCTGACCCGCCTTGGGCGGGAAAGTGATCACGCCGGTGAAGGATAAGGTGCAACCGCGATCCAGAAATTTTTTGGCGGTCGGCCAATCACCGGCAAAAAAATGAAGATTAGCCGGCGGCGGATTATTACCGGCGGTTAAAACAGACAAGAGTTCAGTGTAAGCGTTACGGCAATGAATCATCAGCGGCTTTTTAACCGATTCCGCTAATTCAATCTGCCGTTCAAAAATCTCAATTTGTCTTTTTCCGTTTTCGCTTCCAATATCAAACTTTCCGCTTCTAATTTCTAATCCACACTCGCCGATACTCACCACCCGCTTATGACGGGCAAGCTTTTCTAGTTCAGCAAATGTATTTTCCGTTTGGTCAGGTTCAGGTAAATCGGTGGGATGGATGCCGACCGTTGCCCACATTTTTTCGTGTTGCTCCGCGAGCGCAACAGCTTGGCGTGAAGTCGCCAAATCCGTTCCGACATTAATGACGCCGATCTCCGCTTCTTTGGCCCGGGCAATCACCTCGCTCCGATCTTCAGCAAATTGCGAGAATTGCAGATGGGCGTGAATATCAATGAGGTTCATAAAAATTATTTCCTCGGAAACAGCGGGGTCGCTGGCGGTTGATTGTTTTGAATGAGAGTTTTGATTTTTTCGGCGGTCGCGGGCATAAACGACTCCAGATCGGTAGCAATCGCATTTAACTCCCGTGCTAATTTTTTGATAATCAATAATGCTTCGTCGCGAACGTTAGAGTCGTCAGACTTAATTCCTACAAAAGGTTTCTTAATTGCTATCAACGCATCGTCGTGCCCGATTCGTTCCCAAATGCTGTCCAGCGCGCGGTTAAACTCAAACGCCTCGAGATAGCCAGTGACTCTAGCGTCACGCCGGGTTTGTTGAGTCATTTCTATAGGGTCTCGAAAACATACTGTCGCCATCTTCATTACCCGGCTCACCAAATTGCCCAAACCGTTGGCGAGATTGGCGTTGTAGGCCGCTTTAAATTTTTCCGGCGTGAAGTCGCCGTCCTCAAACGGTTGGAGATGTCGGAGTAAATAATAGCGCACGGCGTCAGCGCCGTATTCATCAATCAGGGCGAACGGATCAACGACATTGCCGCGCGATTTGGACATTTTCTGGCCGGCGCTGGTGATGAAGCCATGAATGACAATTTGCCGCGGCGGCGGCAGACCGACAGACAACAGCATCGCCGGCCACATCGCGGCCTGCTGGCGCAAATTGTCTTTGCCGGCAAATTGAATAACCGGCCACCAAGTCTGGAATTTTTTCTCGTCGACGGGCCAGCCGATCGCCGAGAGATAATTAACCAGAGCGTCAAACCAAACATAGATCGTGTGATTCGGATCGTCCGGCACCGGCACGCCCCAGGGCTGTTTTTCCGCCAAGCGAGAAATTGAAAAATCTGTCAAGCCTCGTTCCACAAAAGCGCGCAGTTCATTGAACCGAGTCGGCGGTACAACAAAATTCGGGTGGTGGGAGTAAAAATCCAGCAACGGTTTTTGGTATTTGGAAAACCGAAAAAAATAATTTTCTTCGGCGATGGTTTCCAGCGCCTGTTGCGAATGCAACGGACAGCGGCCGTCAGCGAGTTCCGATTCGGTTTTCTCCAACTCGCAGCCGACGCAATACTTAACCTGATATTCTTTTTTATAAATAGCGCCGGCGCGCGCCGCGCGCCGCCAGAATTCCTGCGCCGCCGCCAGATGCGCCGGATCGCTAGTGCGAATGAAATTAGCGTCCGGTAAAAGATGTAAGGCCGGTAACAGTCGCTGAAATTTCGCCGTCGCGGCGGCGACATAGTCTGCCGGTTCAATCCCCTGTTCGGCGGCGGCGCGGAAAATTTTCAAGCCGTGTTCGTCCGTGCCGGTGTTGAAAAAAACGGCTTGGCCAGCCAAGCGCGCCGCGCGCGCGGCCGTGTCCGCTTGCACTAATTCCAAGGCGAAACCGAGGTGCGGTGCGGCGTTAACATACGGCAGGGTGGTGGTAAAATAACGGTGATCAGGCATTCTCCGGCG
>DATECC010000003.1:0-6615 GCA_036516635.1 Minisyncoccota bacterium
GAACCAATCTCGGCGCCAATCGCTGAAATCACATAACATGTTAAAAAAAAGTAATGCTCGGGTGGCGAAACTTAGCAGACGCACTACCTTGAGGTGGTAGCGCCCTTTAGGGCATGCAGGTGCAAGTCCTGTCCCGAGCACTAGAATGGAACTTAGCCGTGGCCAGAAGCTGGTGATTTCTAAAATTTTCTGTCATAATGGTGATTATGAATGTCGGTGATTTTGTAAAGAAAAGAAAATATCTGTTTTGGTCAACGAGAAATTATGACGGTCTCTCAAACGGGGCCGTGGTTGAGAGTGTTTTAAATTATGGCGATATGAACGATGTGCGAGAACTCATCGCTCTTCTGGGAATGCAAGAAGTGGCGAAAATTTTCCGCGAAAACACTAATCGGACGAGGGTAAATTATCGACCAGAGATAATGAACTATTTTCAGCTGTACTTTCAAAAATATGCATAAAGAAATTCTTGCACTAGCGCAATTGAAGTTATTGCCAACAGTCAAATTATTCTCTAAAAACTTCGGTTTAGTGGGCGGCACGGCTATCGCCTTGCATTTCGGGCATCGAGAATCTATGGACTTTGATTTATTTAATTTTAATGAATTCCGTAATTATTCTATCACCGCGAAAATCACAAAGGTTAAAACCATTGACACAGTTTTGGTGAATAAAAAAGGCGAATACACATTTCTAATAGACGGAGTTAAATTCACCTTTTTCCAATTTCCATACAAAATAAATTTTTCAGAATCTTTCGGCGACATCGTGAAGCTTCCTGATCTTTTGACTCTAGCCGCCATGAAAGCTTTCGCCCTTGGTCGCCGCGCCAAATGGAAAGATTATGTTGATCTGTACTTCATTCTGAAGGCAAACCATTCTATCGCCGAGATAACGGCGAAAGGCGTGGAAATTTTTGGCAATGAATTCAATGAAAAAATTTTCAGGGCGCAACTTATCTATTTTAAAGACATTGATTATTCCGAACAAGTTATTTATAAAGACGGCTTTTTAACCGACGATGAAATAATCAAAAAAGCGCTAATAGAATTCAGTTTGGGAAAATGAGACATTCCGGTTTTACTTTAATTGAATTATTGCTGGTGCTGGCGATTTTTTTAGTCGTCGGCATTGTCGTGACGCCGCTCTACGGCAATTTTTCCGTGGCCACTCAATTAAACGAAGAGACGAGTCAGTTGGCGCAAAATATCCGCTTGGCGCGGACGCAAAGTTTAGCCGGTTTGAAAAATATGACTCACGGCGTTTGCTTTGAAACCAATATTGGCGCGCCGGATCGCTACATTATTTATTCCGGTGCGAGCTGTGCCGCGCGCGATCAATCTCTGGATCAAATTATTTCTCTGCCGCCGGCCCTTGATCTCACCACGAATTTTTCGGCTAACGACCTAAATTTTAACCGCCGCGGCGAGCCGTTGGTTACCGGTAGTGTGACTTTAACTCACGCCGTTTCCGGCGCGCGATCAATTACCGTCAACGAACTCGGTCTGGTGGAAGAAAATTAAATAATCCTCATAAAATTCGTGCGGAAGTGGTAAACTGGGGGAGTGGAGAAAGATAAATCCGCCGGCCGGCGGAGCGGCCAAAGTATTTTGGAAGTAATTATCGCGCTGGCGATTTTTGCGCTGTTCGCCGCTTCAATGGTTTCGCTCGCGCTCGGCGGTTTTACTTCTCTAATTAAAAGCGATGAATACCTGACAGCCGCGGCCCTGGCCGATGAAGGTTTGGAGGCCGCGCGCGCCATCCGCGACGGCGCTTGGAACGAGTTGGTTTACAATCAGAGCGCCGTTTCCAGTTCTACTGGCGCCTGGCGCTTTTTGGGTGAAGGAACCAGCGAGACCATCGGCTCATTTCAGCGCGTCATCACTTTCACACCGCTGGATCTTTACCGCCAAGAAGTGACCGCCAAAGTTAATTGGCTCACAACGCCCGGCGGCGCCGCCGAAGTGACGCGGGCGACTTATCTGACCGATTGGGACTCGCGCGATTGGGTGCAAACCGATTGGTCGGGCGGCGATTACACCAGTGTTGATCCGACGGTTGAGACAACTACGGCCGGTCAATTAAAACTGAAACAATTACCGGCGGTCTGGTCGCTCTTTGCGGATACCGGCAATCAAACCTGGAACGATGTCTGGCTATTCTCGGCGACCGATGGTTTTGTGGTCGGAGCCGGTGGCCAAATTCGGCGCTTTGACGGCTCGGCTTGGAATAATATTAGTTCCGGCACGACCCAAAACCTGAACGCGATTTATTGCTTGTCCGCCAGCAATTGTTCCGCAGTTGGCGGGAGTGGTACGATTCTCCGCTGGAACGGCATCATCTGGTCCTTGCATCAAGATACCGGCAATCAAACCTGGAACGATGTTTGGCTGTTCTCGGCTACCAACGGTTTGGTAGTGGGCGCGAGCGGCCAAACCGGCCGGTTGGCCGGAAGCACTTGGTCTACCACTCAGGTCGGTACGACCAATTGGAACGGCCTTTATTGTCTGGCCGCCAACGATTGTTACGCGCCGGGCGCGGCCGGCCGAATCGGCCGGTGGAACGGATCGTCTTGGTCGGTGCCGGCCCGCTGGGACACCGGCAATCAAACCTGGAACGATATTTGGATGTTTTCCGCCGCCGACGGCTTGGTCATCGGCGCTAGCGGCAATGTCCAGCGTTGGGATGGCACCAGTTGGAACGCGATTGCCGGCGGTAGCGGCACCACTCAAAATCTAAATGCAATCTATTGTTTGTCCGCCAGCAATTGTTCCGCCGTCGGCCGTAGTGGCACAATCATTCAGTGGAACGGCGCGGCTTGGTCGGTCTACGCGCCGGCGGCGACGACGCAAAATTTATTCACCGTTTTTTTCCTCGCGGCGACCGACGGCTGGGCCACCGGCGCGTCCGGCAACATTCTGCGTTTTTCCGGCGGCGGGTTTGAATTGACCGGCGCCCTGACTTCGGCCGTTTTTGATTTAGGTGATCCGTCGCCGGTGCAAATTATTGAATGGGACGAACAAATTCCGGTGTGCATTCCGGCCGCGGCTTGCAACATTAAATTCCAGATTCGCGTCAGCGATAATCCGGCAATGGCTGGCGCGAGTTGGTCGCCGGACTTTACCGCCGCCGCTGGCGAATTAATCCCGATTAGTTATAACGGCCGGCGCTACGCGCAGTATCAAGTTTTTCTCAACGGCGACGGCGCCAACACCCCGGTGCTTGATGAAGTTAGAATCAACTATAAATGAAGCTACAAGCTAATGAAGCTATTCAGGGTTTCACTCTGATTGAATTAATTATTTATATCGCCCTCACCAGCGCCGTTTTAGTGAGTTTGATTTTATGGGTGCTTAATTTATCCGGCGTCCGCGATAAAAATTACGCGGCCGTGGAAGTGGAAACCAATCGGCAATTCATCGCGTCCGTCATCAGTCGCGAGATCAAACAGGCCGGCGCCATCATCGCTCCGCTTCCTGGCGCCACTAGCGACTTCCTGGAATTAGACCGATCGGGCGCCCGACCCAACATCATTTTCCGCGCCATTAGCGGCACACTATCTCGGGAAGAAATCGGCCAGTCGCCGGTGGCCATTTCCAGCCGCCAAGTGGAAATTACCAATTTGGAGTTTAAAAATTTAACCAGCGCGGCGGCGGCGCGCGGCAATGTAACACTGCGGGCGCTGGTTCGTTTCCGCAATCCGGCCGCCGGCGAATTCACCTCCGAACGCGCGTTAATCGTCACCGCCAGTAATCATTTATGATTGAGCTATTACCAGCCACCAGTTATCAGCCACCAATCCGTGGTTTTATGGCTTTGGTCACTGTAGTAATCATCGCCGCCGCGGCGTTGGTGATGTCGTTGAATTCTTTGTTGCTCGGACTGGGCGCGTTGGATATCGGTTATTTGGCTGATCGCGGCGACCAAGCGGCCGCCGCGGCCGATGGCTGCGCCGAAGAAGCGCTCGGCCAATTGCGAGTGAATCCCGCTTACCTCGGCGCGCCAAGTCCCGGTCTCTCGGTTTTTGGCGGCTCGTGTATAATAGAGGTGCTGAATTTAGGTGGCACGGCTCGGCAAATAAATGTCAGCGCTACGATCGGCGATTTTACGAAACAATTGGCCGTGACGGTAACTTTAGGCGACCGGTTCTTAACTGTTAACAGTTTAGTTTATGCGCTTTAATTTTTTTCAATTAATCTCTGTCGGCTTGGATATTGCCGATCGCAGTATTGAAGCGGCGGCGCTGATCCGCGGTCCCGCGCTGACCGGGCGCGGCCAAGTCAAGGTTCTCGCGCTCGGCCGCCAAGCCCTGCCGGCCGGTGTCGTGGAGCGGGGGATCATCAAAGATCAAGCCAAGCTGGCCACCGCCGTTCGCGCGGTTTTAAGTCTGGCCAAACCCCAGCCGATTTTCCCGCGGCGGATTTTTTTTGGTTTGCCGGAGGCGCAAGTTTATTTACATTCATTTACTTTAACTAATCACACGCTCAATGTTTCGCGAACTACCCGCGATCTGGAAGCCTTGGTGATTAAAGAAGCCAAAGAAAATGTCCCGCTTGATGCGGCGGATTTACTGATTGCCTATCAGTCCGTCGGGGTGCGAGCCGCTACTCCGACGACCCCGGCCGGCGGCGCTTATCTTTTAGCCGCCACCAGCCGGCAAGTCCTCGGTGATTGGCAGGCTTTTTTTCGTTCACTCGGCTTGGAAGTGGAATTTGATCTGGAAATGGCAGCGCTGTTTCGCGGTCTGGGGATGCCGCCGGCGCCGGTCGCCGTGGTGGACATCGGCGCCGTGACCACCAATGTCGCGGTTTTCAACCAGCGCGGCTTAATTTATTCGCGCACCCTGGCTCACGGGGCGGAAGCTCTAACCGGCAGTTTGGTCAAAAATTTGAAAATCACGGCGGCCGAGGCCGAGAAACAAAAACAAGACATCGGCTTAATGGACCCCGACAATCAACTGTTCACAATTCTTCTGAAAGAATTGGTCCCCCTGCGCGACGAATTGAAAATTACCCTTGATTATTGCGAACGCGCCACCGGCCAAAAAGTGGAAACGATTTATTTGGCCGGCGGCGGCAGTCAATTGCGGGGTCTGGCCGATTATTTGAAATCAAATTTGGAGATCTCAACCGTTATCGCCCGCTCGGTTTTTCTCAACCAGCCGCTGGTCTATCTTGAAGCGCTCGGTTTGGCCCTGCGAGGCTTTGCGCCGGCGCGCGAGCGCGCGGCGCTGGCTTTTCAATTGGCGCCGGCCGAACCATCCCCGGCCGGCGGCCAGTGGCGCCGCCGAAGTTACCAATTAATCGGCGGGCTGGCGATTGTTTTGCTTGGCGCGGCCGTCTGGCTCGGTCTCAATTATTATTGGCGATCGGCCATCGAACCAGTACCCCCGCCGTTGGTCGAACCAGCGGTTTCGCCGGAGGTTATTTTCGCGCCGGCGACGACTACGGAACCGGCCGCGACACCGGCGGTGGAAACAATCACCGTCGCCGACACGCCGATCGGCTGGCTGAATGTGCGTTCGGGGCCGGGTCTTGATTTTTCCGTTATCGGTAAAGTTCGTCCGGGCGAGGATTATCCACTGTTGGAGGAAACCGGGGAATGGTATAAAATGGAGCTCGGTTGGGTCAATAAAAAATACATTATTAGAAATTAAATTATATATATGGAAAAAGGTTTTACTTTAATTGAGTTGCTGATCGTGATTGCGATCATCGCGATCTTGGCCGGCGTCGTCTTCGTTTCACTTGATCCGTTGAAACGGTTCCAGTCCGCGCGCAATGCCGCGCGCTGGACCGATGTCACCGCCGTGCTTTCGGCGATCAAAGTTGATCAGGTGGACAATGGGGGGAGTTATTTGTCGGCTATTTCTGGTCTGACCAGTGGTCAAAATTATATGATTAGTGCTAATAACACGGGTGCCGCGGCGCCAGTTACCGGTTGTAACACCAATTGTTCCGCAGTTGCCGCAGTGGATAGGTGTGTTCTTTTGGAGAATGGGACAGTTGGTTTAGCGAGTGAAGGTTATTTATCCAATGTCCCAATCAGCCCCGACGATCCATCGGTGCCGACCGCTTGGGATGCCGCTCATTCCGGTTACTATGTCTCTCGTGATGATGCCAAGCAGGGCGCGATCACCGTTGGCGCCTGTTCTGCCGAGGGGGGAGAGACTATCAGTGTCAGTCGTTAGCTAATGCTCTATACCCGTCAGGGCGATGGCGGGACAACTAAAGTTCTCCATTGTGATCAACGATTGTCTAAAAGCTCGGCCATCGCCGAAGCGCTCGGCGCGGTTGACGAATTAAACTCCTTGCTGCTCTACGCGCTGGCTAGACTCGCTAACTACGAGTCTGATATAACTGAACAAGCGCCGCATTATAAATAGGCTAAATGGTGCCTGTAGTTTAGTGGTAGAACTCCGCCCTGTGGAGGCGGTCGCGAGAGTTCGATTCTCTCCAGGCACCCACCATTTTTCTTTTTTGTTTCCCGGACTTAACCGTGCTAAACTTCAGCCCGGATAAATCCTTCAGGAGATGTATCTTGGAGGGGCCGCGGTTTTTTACGGAGATGAGTGATGAAGACGAGTGGAAGACGGATCGGAATGGGAGCGGTGAT
>DATECC010000004.1:0-2781 GCA_036516635.1 Minisyncoccota bacterium
GACCGGCGATATCGCGCTCATCGCCGGTCTCGCTGATATTGACATCGGCGAAACAGTTACCACTGACGCCGCGGCACCGCCGCTACCCGCGATCATCGTAGATGAGCCGACGATCCGTCTGACTTTTCTCGTTAATAATTCGCCTTTCGCCGGTCGCGAAGGCAAATATGTGACTTCGCGCCAGCTCCGCGAATATCTGGAACGAGAATTGGAAGTCAATGTCGGTCTACAGGTGGATTTTTCGGCCAGTGACAATTTCCAAGTCTCCGGCCGCGGTGAATTGCATATCGCGATTCTGTTGGAAAATATGCGCCGCGCCGGTTATGAAGTTCAAGTGTCGCAACCGCAGGTGATCGTGAAAGAAGAGAACGGCATCAAACTGGAACCGTTTGAAGAATTGGTCATTGACATTAAGGCCGAGTATCAAGGTCTCGTCATTGAACGGCTGGGCGGCCGCGGTTTTATTTTAAAAAATTTAATTCAGCACGGCGAAATGTTGCGGCTCTTTTTCACTGGTCCGACGCGCGGTTTGCTCGGCTATCGCAATCAGTTTTTGATTGACACGCGCGGCGAGGGGATTTGCGCCGCGCGCGTGACCGGTTTCGCGCCCTACGCCGGCGAAATTAAACGCAAACAAACCGGCTCAATGGTTTCTATGGCCAGCGGCCAGGCGCTCGGTTTTGCGCTCTGGAATTTGCAGGAACGCGGCACTTTATATATTGGCCCGGGCACGGCAGTGTATGAAGGACTGGTCATCGGCGACACGGCTAAGGGCGAAGAAATGCGGGTCAATCCGACGAAAGGCAAACAATTGTCCAACGTGCGCGCTTCGGGCACGGACGAGGCGATTGATCTCGTGCCGCCGATTGTTTTGACGATTGAACGCGGTCTGGAAATTATGGCCGCCGACGAATATCTGGAAATCACGCCGAAAAGCATTCGCCTGCGCAAACAACAACTCGCCGAAGTTGATCGTTCCCGCGCGCGGCGGTGACAATCAACTGTCATTGAGGACTCACTTTGATATAAAAACTACCGATTGCAAATTATGCTAGGATTAAAATATGACGGAAAATTTAAGGACCAATTGGAATTTGGAGTTGCTATACGAGAGTAATGATGATCCGAAAGTTGAAAAAGATTGGCGCGCGCTGGCGCGCGCGGCGACGGCGTTTGCGCAAAAATATCAAACCGCCGCTTTCGTCAAATCACCGGCGAAATTGGCCAGCGCGATCGGTGATTATGAAAAATTGATCGATATCTTAACCAACGCCAAACCACTGATTTATTTCGGTTTGAAACGGGATCTCAACTCCGACGATCTTAAAGTCGCGGCTCTGGCGACCAAACTCCAGCAACGGTGGACCAGACAAATCGGGAATAAATTAACTTTTTTTATTTTAGCCATCGGCCGAATCCCAAAAACCAAACAGCGCGCGTTTTTACAGCACCGAGCTTTGTCCCCCTATCGTTATTTCTTGGAACGGGTTTTTGTTGAAGCCAAATATAATTTGTCCGAGCCGGAGGAACAATTGAATAATTTGTTAAAACAAACCAGTCGTTCAATGTGGATTAACGGCAATCAAAAATTATTGAATCGGCAAACCGTTGCTTTGGCGAATAAAAATTTACCGGCGGCCGAAGCCGTCGCCCTGGTTCCCAATTTACCCAAATCAGACCGGCGGGAATTGCATACCAAAATCAATCAAGTTTTTAAATCCGCCAGTTATTTTGCCGAAGCGGAGATAAACGCCATCGTTAACTACAAAAAGGTGCTGGATGAAAAACGCGGCTACCGGAAACCCTACAGCGCCACCGTGCTGGATTATGAAAACAGCGACCGTGAAGTGGAAACGCTGGTAACTCTCGTCTCGCGCCAATTTAAAATCAGTCAGCGCTTCTACCGATTGCAGGCGCGGTTGCTCGGGGAGAAACAAATCACCTTGGCCGACCGCGGCGTCAAGCTCGGCGAAATTAAAACAAGATTCGATTTTCCGACGGCGGTCGCTATTTTGCGCGACCAACTGGGGCAAATCAATCCTCATTACGCCGATCTGCTAAATCAATTTCTGGCGCGGGGGCAAATCGATGTCTATCCCAGGCGAGGGAAAACCGGCGGCGCCTACTGTGTCGGTTCCGGCCGTTTGCCCACTTTTATTTTACTCAATCAGATCGATGATTTGCGTTCGTTTGAAACTTTGGCGCACGAATTCGGCCACGCCATTCATACCGAACTGAGCAAAAACCAACCGCCGCTCAATCGCGGTTTTTCCACGGTCACTGCCGAAGTCGCCAGCACTTTCTTTGAACAATTGGCACTGGACGGACTGGCCGACCGTTTGCCGGCCGAAGAGAAAATCATTTTACGGCATAATCGTCTGCTTAACGAGATGTCAACGATTTTCCGGCAAATCGCCGGTTTTAATTTTGAATTGGAAATGCACCAACAGATTCGAGCTGAGGGTCAAATTTCCGCCGAACGCCTGGCAACGCTATTGGTTAAACATCTCCAATCTTATCTTGGTCAGGCCGTGAACCTGACGCCGGACGACGGCTACTTTTTCGTCTATTGGTCGCACTTGCGCCGGTTTTTTTATGTCTATTCGTACGCCTACGGCCGGTTGATCAGCCGCGCGCTCGCAGCTCACTGGCACGCTGATCACCGCTTTGCCAAAAAAATTGACCAATTTCTGTCGGCTGGCCGCTCGCTCAGTCCAAAAAATATCTTCCGCCGCCTCGGCCTTGATCCGACCAATCCGGTCTTCTTTGAACTGGGTCTAA
>DATECC010000005.1:0-2213 GCA_036516635.1 Minisyncoccota bacterium
CACTGGCCCGACCGGTTCCGGCAAAACCACCACGCTCTACACAATTCTGGATTTGTTGAATAAACCGGATGTCAACATTTCCACCATTGAAGATCCGATTGAATATCAGATTCCGCGCATCAATCAAACGCAAGTGAAGCCGGAAATCGGTTTCAGTTTCGCGAACGGTCTGCGAGCGCTGGTGCGGCAGGATCCGGACATCGTGATGGTCGGCGAAATCCGCGATAAGGAGACGGCCGGACTGGCGATCAACGCCGCGCTGACCGGCCATTTGGTCTTATCCACCCTGCATACCAATTCCGCCGCCGCGACGATTCCCCGCCTGCTGGATATGGGAATAGAACCGTTTTTGGTGGTCTCCACGATGCGGTTGATTATCAGCCAGCGTCTGGTGCGACAATTCCACTCGGTTCGCCAAAGTTATAATTTGTTGGACGCCGAATTAAAGGAGTTAAAAAATCGGGTGGATCTCAACCGGATTATGGCCGTGTTGAAAGAAGAGAAGGCGCTTAAGGGAGATGAAAGTTGGCAAAAAATCGCCTTTTATCACCCGCAGCCGTCGCCGGAAAGTTCGGACGGTTACGCGCGCCGCGTCGGTATTCACGAAGTGCTGGCCGTCTCCGCGACCTTGAAAGAAATGATGATGAAAGGCGAAACAGCGGCGCGCCTGGAAGAACAAGCTAAGGTTGAAGGGATGCTGACAATGCTGGAGGACGGCGTCTTTAAGGCCGCCAAGGGGATTACCAGTTTGGAAGAAGTCTTCCGGGTGGTGTCAGAATAAAACAGTGTAAAACTAAAAACGAAAAACTCAAAAAATGTAGCTTAAAGTTAAAAAGATTAATTTATTTTCAAATTTTGAATTGTTGTTTTTAACTTTTTCATTTTACATTTCGAGTTATTTTTATGAAATTTAAATACCAAGCCAAAGATAAAGACGGGAAGGAAATTGCCGGCGAGCGCGCCGCCAGCGATCGTTTTGCTTTGGCGCGCGAATTGCGCGCCGAGGGCTTGATGGTGTTGTCCGCCCGGCCGGCCGAAACGCCGGCCGGCGCGCGCTGGCAACGCTGGCTTAGTTTCGGCGCCGTCAAAATGCGGGACAAAATTATGTTCGCCGGCAATTTGGGCGCAATGATCGGCGCCGGCCTGTCGCTGGCGCGGGCGCTGGCGGTGATGGAACGGCAGGCGGCGTCCAAAAAATTTCGTCAGGTCATTGCCGGTTTGAGCGAACAGATCAAAGAAGGAAAAAGTTTGAACCGCGCGCTCGGTTTGTTTCCGGAAGTTTTTCCGCCCGTCTTTGTATCGATGGTCGCCGCCGGCGAGGAGTCCGGCAAATTGCCGCAGGCGCTGGCGGTCGTCGCCGAGCAATTGACGAAGAGTTACGATCTGCGGCGGAAAGTCCGCGGCGCGATGATTTATCCGGCGATCATCGTCGGCGTGATCATCATCATCGGTATTTTAATGATGATCTTTCTGGTGCCCAATCTGACGGCGATTTTCAAAGAATTAAACGCAGAATTACCGTTGTCCACCAGAATCGTTATTGCGACCAGTAATTTTCTGGCTAATCACACTTTGATTTTCCTACTCGGTTTTCTGCTGTTCATCTCCGGTCTGGTCACTTATTTCCGCTCGGCCCGCGGCCGGCTGACGATTTCTTGGCTGACGCTTCATTTGCCGTTGGTTAAACCGATTGCCAAAGAAGTTTCCAGCGCGGCGACGATGCGGACCTTGTCGTCATTGATTTCCGCCGGTGTCGGAATGGTGGAATCGCTGGCCATCACCAGACAAGTGGTGCAAAATCATTATTACCAAGCGGTTGTCGCTCAAGCCGCCGCCGCCGTGGAGAAAGGCGAAACGCTGGCGGCGGCCTTCAAACAGCACGAAGATTTATATCCGCCGCTGGTCGGTGAAATGATTGAAGTTGGCGAAGAAACCGGCAAGTTGTCGGAGATGCTGTTGAAGGGAGCTTTGTTTTATGAAGAGGAAATTAATCAGGCGACGAAAAATTTATCAACGATCATTGAACCGGCCCTGATGGTGTTGATCGGTCTGGCCGTCGGCTTCTTTGCGATCTCAATGATCGGGCCGATTTATTCTTTGAGCGACGCGCTATGAGAAAGTTAAAAGTGCAAAGTGTAAAGTGTAAAGTAATAAAAGAAGGGTTCACTCTGATTGAATTTTTAATCGCGGTGGCCATCATCACTCTGCTCGTT
>DATECC010000006.1:0-2970 GCA_036516635.1 Minisyncoccota bacterium
AACATCTGCGAAGTTGTGGTGGGGGAAGGCCAATGGCAACATTGGAAGTGAAACGGCTAAATCCTTACCGGGGTGCAAGGCCGAGTCTCCCGATGTTCATCGGGAGGAGTGCCGCTTGATCCGTTTGGTAACAGACGAGACAGATAAATAACTATCGTCCCGATGTTCATCCCGATGTTCATCGGGATACAGAATTCGGCTTATAGATACCAGCCCATAGCCGCTTCCCTCCTTTAGAAAAAAGCGAGGGAAGTTGCTATTATGGGGACAAATATTAAATGGTTAAACGACTTTTGAATTTCATCGGGCGCGAATACAATGGTTTGCACGAAGCGGCTTTTCTGCTCGGCCTCTCGGCTTTCGGCTCGCAAATTTTAGCCTTGATCCGCGATCGACTTCTGGCTTCAGCGTTCGGCGCCGGCGCCGAACTAGATGTTTACTACGCCGCGTTTCGCCTGCCCGATCTGCTGTTCGTTTTTTTTGGTTCGCTGGTTTCGGTGACGGTCGTATTGCCGTTTTTATATCGCCATCTGACGGCCGGCAATCAAGCGGCGGCCAACCGTCTCTTTACCGATTTGGCCCGCTGGTTCTTGTTTTTGATTTTGCCGGCCATCGTCCTAATTTATTTTCTGATGCCGTTTCTGCTCAATTTAACGGTCCCCGGGTTTGTTCCCGCCGCGCGGGCGGAATTGCTGACCTTATCGCGACTACTTCTGCTTTCGCCGCTCTTACTGGGCTTATCCAATTTACTGGCCAATGTGACGCAATCGTCGCGTAAATTTTTTCTTTATGCCCTGAGCCCGATTCTCTATAATCTGGGCATCATCGTCGGCCTTTTGTTTTTTTATCCGCGACTGGGTCTGGCGGGCTTGGTCTGGGGCGTAATCCTCGGCGCCGGTCTGCATCTGGCAATTCAGTGGCCGGCTTTGGCCCGCAGTGCGTTTTTCGGTCGGGCCGCCGAATCGGCCGCTTCGCCGGCGGCGGGAACAGCAAAAAACGAGTGGCGGAAAATTTTTGTTTTGGCCTGGCCGCGGACGCTGGCTTTG
Organism: Minisyncoccota bacterium; assembly: GCA_036516635.1. Lineage (GTDB taxonomy): Bacteria > Patescibacteriota > Minisyncoccia > Phycocordibacterales > JACOZG01 > JACOZG01. The sequence goes on from DATECC010000006.1 coordinate 1,047, forward strand.
TCCGCTAATCAATTAACAATCACCGTGCTTTTGGCCCTGGCTTCTTATTTGGCCGCCGGCTCCATCGCCGTTTTCAATTTTGCTTATAATTTGCAATCAGTACTCCTATCAATCATCGGCGTCAGTTATTCCGTGGCGGCATTCCCGACTTTGGTGCGTCTGTTCACCGCCGGCGATCAACCGCAATTTGTTCGGCAGGTCGCGGCCGTGGCGCGGCACATTATTTTCTGGTCTTTGCCGGCAATTACTTTGTTTATTGTTTTGCGGGCGCAGATCGTTCGGGTGATTCTCGGCGCCGGCCGTTTTGACTGGTCGGACACGCGCCTGACCGCCGCCGCCCTGGCTATTTTTCTGATTTCCGCCGCCGCGCAAAGTCTGATTTTACTTTTGGTCCGCGGTTATTACGCCTGCGGCCAAACGCGCAAACCTCTAATCATCAACAGTTTGTCTTCAATTTTGATCGTGCTTCTAGCTTTGGTTTTATTTCCCCTGATCGACCATCCAGTGTTATTCGGCGAGTGGTTGAAACATCTTTGGCGGGTGGCCGATTTGCCGGCTACGGAAATTCTAATTTTACCGCTCGCTTTTTCCATCGGCTCCCTGCTGAATTTAGGCATCCTTTGGCGTTCCTTTCGGCGGGATTTCGGTTCTTTCCCGCCGCTTTTATCCAAAAGTTTCTGGCAAACAGCGGCCGCCGCCCTGGCCGCCGCCGCGGCGACTTATCTGCTCTTGCAATTGTTGGCCCCGGTTTTCAACCAGGCGACTTTTTGGGGCATCTTCAATCAAGGATTACTGGCCGGTTTGGGCGGCCTCTTGATTGACTTTCTGATCCTGCGCTGGTTTAATAACGAGGAGATGATCGAAATTAGCCGGTCGCTCCAGCGGCAATTCTGGCGCCGCGCCAAACCGATTTTGCCGCCACCCGCTGATTTATGATTAACAAAGTAATTATTCCGGTCGCCGGTTTGGGTACCAGATTTCTGCCGGCCACCAAAGCCCAACCAAAAGAAATGTTGCCGCTGTTGGATAAGCCGGTGATTCAATACCTAGTGGAAGAAGCCGCCGCGGCGGGAATATCCGATGTAATTTTCGTTACCGGACGCAATAAACGGGCGATTGAAGATCATTTTGATTTTTCGCCAGAACTGGAATCGGTCTTGCTCGCCAACGGCCGACAGGATACTTTCAAAGCCGTGCGAGAGATCTCTCGACTAGCCCGATTTTTTTACGTTCGACAAAACTCGCCGCGCGGTATCGGCGACGCCGTTTTACAGGCGCGGCCGCTCATTGATCGGGAAACGGTGGCGGTGATGTCCGGCGACGATGTAATTGACACCGGTTCGGCGCCGCCGGCTCTCAAACAATTACTGAAAATCCATGATCGTTATCAAGCGCCAGTCGTCGCTTTGGTGCGGGTGCCACCGAAAATCGTGTCTCAATATGGCGTCGTCGCCGGGACAGCCGTGGCGCCGCGCGTCTGGAAAATTACCGGGATGGTGGAAAAACCGGCATCGGGCCGGGCGCCGTCAAATTTGGCGATCGTCGTCAAATATATTCTCACGCCGCCGATTTTTGATTGCTTGGAAAAAATTAAACCGGCGGCTAACGGTGAAATTTTTCTGACGCCGGCGATTGACGCCTTTATCAAAAACGGCGGCGAATTTTATGGTTACGAGGTTCAAGGGACTTGGTATGATTGTGGCAGTAAAATCGGTTTATTAAAAGCAACGGTTGATCTAGTGCTCCGGCATCCCGAGTTGAAAACGGCCTTCCGGAAATATCTGGCGGCACTGGCAAAAAAATAGCGGCCACGTTATGTTAGGATATTGAGTTGGTTGCCAGCGTAGCTCAGTTGGTAGAGCACCGCTTTCGTAAAGCGGGGGTCGTCGGTTCAATCCCGACCGCTGGCTTTTTGATATAAAAA
>DATECC010000007.1:0-3355 GCA_036516635.1 Minisyncoccota bacterium
AGCAGGGCAGTCAGACTGGCATCGTCGGCGACATTGGCCACGCCATCGCTGTTAATGTCAGTGCGGTAAAGCGGCAAAAGAGAATTAGGCTCGCCGGCCAAGGAAGCGCGCAAACTGCTCAAATCATTAGCCATAATCCGGCCGTCAGCATTAACATCGCCCGGCAGAGCGCCGAGACAAACCGAACTACCGCTCGGGTTGTGAGTGAGGAGAATTCTTTCCCCCGGAAGAACGGCGCGATTTAGATTGAGGTCAATCGCCCGCCCGCGGCTGGAATTGTCAATGCTGATAATCCGGGGTGCCGTTTGATTGGCGCTAATAATTGAAAAGAAACTCGGAACGGCCTCGGCGGCCGGCAGCGCCGGTGAGAAATACAGACGCACCTTGTTCCAATCGGAAAGTTGGCGCGCGTCAATCGCCCCCTTGGGCGGGTTGGAGTAATTGATGGAAGAAACAACCGTTTGTTGAGGTTGAAATTGACCGGGAACGGTAGTGGTGTTGGTATTAGTATTAGTATTGTTTAACGACGCAAGATTGTCGGGTGGCGCTTGGATTGGCTGGAGAATCGGTTGAAGGACTGGTTGTGGAATCGGTTCGTCAACAATACTGAACGGCCGATCGCTTTTGTCTTGAATGATGCCGGCAAAATTATCTTTATGGCCAATGAGAGAAATTTTGAAGTTGTCGCCGATCTCGCCGGCGGCGATGGTATCTGACGGCCGCCAACGATAAATTTTCGCCCCGACTGACGGCCAATTGGTTTTAATCCAACGGTAAAAAGCGTCATTTTTGTATAGGGCGATGGAAACGCGAGCCACATCCGCCGAAGAATTCCAAGAGATATTATAATCGCCAGCCAAATTAAGTCTCTCGCTGCCGTTCGGTGAAATCGTCGTTACTGTGTTTATTCCGGCGGCCGACGCGGAAGCCGATTTTCCGCCAACGCCGTATGTAGTAATCCAATCATTACCCTGACCATCAATTCCTGCTTTAGTACACACCAGCAAAATACCTGACTGGTTATAAAATGATGACAATCTGATAGTCCGACTGCCGGTCGGCGATAAATCAAAAATTATTCTGTCTGTGTCAAAACTTGTATCGGGTGGCAGGGTGGCGTTATAAATTAAACACTCATCGGTGTTAGAGGTCCAGGACACGAGATAATCAGCGCCGCCGGCCGGCACGGTTACATCGTTATGCGAACCGTTGATTTTTAAGTCCGCCCAGATAATATCTTCCGGCGCCAAGTAAAAAGAACGGGGACTTCTACTCCATTGACCGGTCAGATTATTAACGATGCGGATATAATAATTGCCTGGTGTGGCCAGACGCCAATTGAGATTATCTCGGCCGATTTCCCCACTCCAACAAAGAGAGGCCATACCGCAAGGTAAAGTCTTATCAACCGTTGTAAATTGACCACTGACTAATTTTTCCAGATAAGCGGTGATGTGGTCGGCGGAGTTGGCGCCGGTTCGCGGATCGTAAGGAGACCAATTAATCATATGGGGCCAATTAGATTGCCAAACTTCGCCGCCAATCGGTGCTGAGATGATTAACGGGCCGGCGGTAATCATAAATGAATTGTCGGAAATATCGGAGAAAACTTGGTTGTTGGTGATTCCCCTGATGGTCAAATTGTACTTTTGATCCAGAGATGCCGCGCCGAGCCCGCGAAAAGTGCTGGCAGTAAAAGTCTGGGTGTAACTGTGAGTGCCGTTGGAAGTTACAACCGCTATGCTACCACCAGTGCCACCCACCGGCTGGAAAAACAAAGTCACCCGACTGTTAGCCGGAAGGCCGGACGAAGCCCAGTTGATGGCCACGGGCTCGCCGACATTGATGGTTTCGTTGCCGTTAGGAGTTAGGATTTCAATTGCCGGAGTAGTTGCTCCAGCGCAACCGAAAAGATCGTTCATCTTCCCGCGGCTCAAAGCATCAAACTTGATATCCTCAAAACCAAAACTACTGATTGGTACTGCGATTCCATTGTTAGCTTGCCAGTTATATAATTTGATTGCGAGCGATGAATTAAAATTACGATTGAAGGCGAGATTGTCATGTCCGTAGCCAAGTTTAAAAAGAGCCGTTTGCAGAGCCAGAACATCTTCCCCGCTCGCGCCGTAAGAGAGGTCGGTATTGAAATTGTAACACCATTGCGCTTGCGCGCGGCTGATGGTCGGTGATACAAGGAAAATCAACGCCAAAACACTCAAAATCACGTATTTTTTCATAGTCATATTTTTATAATTTTATTGATAAAAGCGAAAACTCCTCACCATTATATAAGGAGAAAAAAAAGAATGCTAGGAACAACTTTATAATTAAGATTTTCAGTGTTATATTTAAGAACCTATGGATCAAGTTGAATTGGCTAAAAAATGGGTGGTTGAAAATTCCGATCTGCCGGCCGATTATTACTGTTCTAATAGCGCTGTTTTTCAGTCGCGGCTGGTTAAACTGCAGGAAGAGTTGAGCGGCGCAATGGATGAAAAATTAAAAAAAACTTTTCCTCTGACTGTCGCGGTTGCCGGCGAAATTGGTAATAATTCATTTGACCATAATTTGGGAAATTGGCCGGATATTCCTGGCATATTGTTCGCCTATGATTTATCCCAAAGACAAATCGTTCTGGCTGACCGGGGACAAGGAATATTGCGGACCTTAAAAAGATCAAAACCAAGTTTGACTAACGATCAAGAGGCCCTAATAACGGCTTTTACAGAAACAATTTCCGGCCGCGCACCGGAAAACAGAGGTAATGGTTTGAAATTCGTCAGAGAAGTAATAATTAAAAATCAAATGCAATTAAGTTTTCAGACTGGAAATGCTAATTTAGAGCTAAGATACGGTGAACGAGATTTAACGGTCAAGAAAATGGAACCGGTATTTAGGGGTTGTCTGGCGGTGATTAAATTTTGATTTATGAAAATTGAACTCAAAAAATTTGGCACAACTTTAGTTTCCCGCCAAAACGGCCGAGAAGCTTATTTGGCTTTTCTCCCATCCCTAAAAGAGGTGATGGAGGATGAGGAAGTTAACATAAATTTCGCCGATGTGATAACTTTTTCCCCTTCTTGGGGCGACGAATTTCTGCGGCCAATGGCCGAACAATACGGCGAGCGTTTGATATTATTAAACACCGATAATCCGTCGGTCGTCGCCAGTCTGGATATTATTGAGAGAAGTTATAACCTGAAATTCAAACAAGAAAACCAAGGTTAGTCCTTGCCAGTGGCAAGGACTAACCTTTTACTTCTTTTTCTGCCGGCGGGAAACGATAAAAAGATTGGAGTATTTTTTGGCGCGGCGGGTTTTCCGGCCGCCGGTGACTTTGCCCCACAAAGTTTTC
>DATECC010000008.1:0-4560 GCA_036516635.1 Minisyncoccota bacterium
TTCGCCGCCTACCGGCGGGTTTATCTGGTGGCGTTCGGGAAATGCGCCGCCCGCGCCGCCGGCGCGCTAGAAAACATTTTCGGCGACGCCTTGACCGGCGGCATCGTCTTGGACATTCAGGCCGGCGCGTTCAAAAAATTAATCTCGCGCGTCGGCACGCATCCGCTGCCGTCGGCAGCCAATATCCAAGCGACGGAAGAGATTATTAAATTACTAGAAGATTTAACGGCCAAAGATTTGGTACTGGTGGTTGTTTCCGGCGGCGGTTCGGCCTTGCTTTTTAGTCCCGGCCAAAACGATTGCGCCACAATTGTCCGAGTGACCCAAGCCCTCACCAACGCCGGCGCGACGATCGCCGAACTGAACACGGTGCGAAAACACACTTCGCGCGCGCCGGGCGGTCAATTGGCGAAAATCGCTTATCCGGCGACCGTGCTCGGTCTGGTTTTTTCCGATGTGGTCGGCAACGATCTGTCGGTCATTGCCTCCGGTCCGTTAACCAGGGATCAGACAACGGTTGCCGAAGCGCGCGCGATTTTGGAAAAATATAATATTTTCAGTCTCGAAAAATTGTCCCAGTTTGTCATTACTGAAACGCCCAAGGACGAAAAATATTTTGCCCAAGTCAAAACCGTCATTATCGCCGACAATCTGCGGGCACTGACAGCGATGAAATCGGCGGCCGAAAAATTAAATTACCCGGCCACCATTGAAACAACGACGCTAACCGGCCTCGCCCCCGTCATCGGCGCGGCTTTGGCCGCCGCCCTCCGCCCCGCGCGAAGCGCCTTTCTTTACGGCGGCGAAACTACGGTTGAAGTGATCTCCAACGCCGGTCAGGGGGGACGGAACCAAGAATTGGCCTTGGCGGCCTTACCGCAAGTTAAAGACAAGACCGTTCTGATGGCCTGCGCTTCCGACGGCCGCGACAACAGCGCCGCCGCCGGCGCCATCGCCGATGTCTTGTCCCGCCAAAACGCCAGGGAAAAAAATCTGGACCCGTCCGAGTATCTGCGAACGAATAATTCTTATCCGTTTTGGCAACACTGCGGCGGGCAAATTATCACCGGCCCGACCGGCGCCAATGTCGCCGACCTCTTACTTATCCTCACCGATTAATTTTTTCGGCGGGTGATTGTTGTATAATGGGTTTATCTCTTTATGGATAAATCCAGCGCGCTGATTTTATGGTTTGATCAAGTTTCCAATGATGATGTCGCCTTAGTCGGCGGGAAAAACGCGTCGCTTGGTGAGATGTATCGCTTACTGCAACCGCAAGGGGTCAGAATCCCAAACGGTTTTATCGTGACCGCCCGCGGTTATCAGGATTTTATTTCGGCCGCCGGCCTCGGCGAATTTATTAACCGAGAATTAACCGGTCTGGATGTGAATGATATTAAAACATTGCAATCAACCGGCCACCGCATCCGTTCGGCTTTTTTGAAATATCAATTTCCACCCACTCTAGAACAAGCCATCCGCGAGGCCTATCGCAACCTCTCCAACGCTTATCAAGTACCGGCGGTGGACACCGCCGTTCGCTCGTCGGCCACAGCCGAGGACTTGCCGGGCGCGTCGTTTGCCGGCGAACACGAAACTTTTCTTAATGTCGTCGGCGAAGAACGGGTGCTGGACGCCATTCGCGCGGCTTTCGCTTCGCTCTTTAATGATCGGGCGATTTCCTATCGCGTGGACAAGGGTTTTGCTCACGACAAAATCTCATTGTCCGTCGGCGTGCAAAAAATGGTCCGCTCCGATGTCGGCACTTCGGGCGTGATGTTTACTCTTGATCCGGAAACCGGTTTCCGCGACGTCGTCACCATCAACAGTTCCTGGGGACTCGGTGAGATGGTGGTGCAAGGGAAGGTGACCCCCGATGAATTTTTAGTCCACAAACCGACTCTGCGCCGCGGTTTTCGTTCCATCATCAGAAAAAATCTGGGCGAAAAGGCGATCAAAATGATTTACCACGGCGACACGCCGCGGGCGCCAGTGAAAGAAATAGCCACCAGTCCGGCCGAGCGCGCGGTTTTTTCCCTGACTGATGATGAAGTTTTGGAATTGGCGCGCTGGGGTCTGTTGATTGAAGATCATTATTCCGTCCGCGCCGGCCATCCGATGCCGATGGATATTGAGTGGGCGAAAGACGGCGTCCGAAACGAACTTTATATCGTCCAAGCTCGGCCGGAAACCGTCCAAGCCGAAAAGACGGGCTACCTCCGGGAGGAATATAAATTGATTGATTCGGGGCCGGTGATTACCGAGGGCATTTCCGTCGGCGCGAAAATCGCCACCGGCGCGGCGCGGGTGATTTTGTCCACGGATAAACTGGCGGAATTTAAGGCGGGAGAAATTTTGGTCACGGAAATTACCGATCCCGATTGGGAGCCGATTATGAAAGAAGCCGCGGCGATCATCACCGAAAAGGGCGGCCGCACTTCGCACGCGGCGATTGTTTCGCGCGAACTCGGCATTGCGGCGATCGTCGGCGCCGCCGGCGCGCTGAAAAAAATTAAAACCGGCGAGGTCATTACGGTAGATACTTCCTCGGGCGATGTGGGAAAAATTTACGCCGGCGCCTTAAAATTTGACAAGAAAACTTATGATTTGGCCGAACTGCCGAAAATTCAGCTCAAACTCGCGCTCAATGTCGGCACGCCGGACGGCGCGTTTATGTACGCTTCGTTGCCGCACCACGGCGTCGGCTTGGCGCGCGAAGAATTTATCATTGCTTCGCATATTAAAGTCCACCCGCTGGCCTTGCTGAATTTTGACACTCTGTCGTCGCCGTTAAAGAAAAAAATTGAGGCGATCATCAGCGGCTATCCGTCGCCGCGGGAATTTTACATCCGAAAGTTGGCCGAAGGCATTGCCCAAATCACCGCCGCTTTTGCGCCGCATCAAGTAATCGTCCGATTCTCCGATTTTAAGACGAACGAATACCGCGCTCTGCTGGGCGGCGAGTTTTACGAACCGGAAGAAGAAAATCCGATGCTTGGCTGGCGCGGCGCGGCGCGCTACGCACATCCTAATTTTCGCCCCGCCTTTGAACTGGAATGCCGCGCCGTCGCCATCGTCCGCGATGAATTCGGCCTCAAAAATTTGAAAGTGATGGTACCGTTTTGCCGCACGCCGGACGAGGGCCGGCAGGTGATTGAGACAATGAGAAATTTCGGACTAACCCAAGGCGGCGGGCCGGACGATCTGAAGGTCTATGTGATGTGCGAAATTCCGGCCAATGTTTTGCGCGCCGATGAATTTTTGGACATCTTTGACGGTTTTTCAATCGGCTCCAATGACTTGACGCAATTAACGCTCGGACTGGATCGCGATTCTTCCATCGTCGCCGGCATTGCCAATGAAAATGATCCGGCGGTTAAAACTCTGGTGGCGCAGGCGATCGCCGCCTGTAAGCGGCGCGGCAAATATATCGGGATTTGCGGTCAGGCGCCGTCCGATTATCCGGAATTTTTGCGTTTTCTCGTCCGCGAGGGGATTGATTCAATTTCGCTCAATCCAGATTCCATCGTTCCAATGACTTTATTGGTGGCGGCGGAGGAGAAAAAATTAGTGCACTAAAATATGGATCTGATCACCGCCGTGGCCGTTCAAGAGATTAAAGATTCCCGCGGTGAGCCGACGATTGAAGTTAGTTTATCGACTAATCGCCAAACCGCGCGCGCGGCGGTGCCGGCGGGGGAAAGCGCTGGTTCGCACGAGGCGGTGAAATTACCGGCGGCCGCGGCCCTTAAGATTGTTGAAACGATAGTGGCCCCGGCGCTCGTCGGCCAACTGGCGGAAACGAAAATCGTCGATGATATTTTGTTGCGACTTGACGGCACGCCGAATAAATCCAAACTCGGCGGCAATGTCGCGATCGGCGTTTCGTTTGCCGCCGCGCGCTTGACCGCTCTGGAAAAAAATCTGCCCTTGTGGCGGCTGATCAGCGAGGCCAATAACACCAAACCGTCTTGCCCGGCGCTCTTTATGAATTTGATCAACGGCGGCGTTCATGGCAACGGAAATTTCCACCTGCCGTTTCAAGAATATATGCTGGTGCTGGCGACCGCCAATCCGCGCCGCGCCTATGAAACCGGCGTAAATATTTTTGCCAAATTGGGCGAAATGGTGCACGCGGCCTACGGCGAATGTCCACTTGGCGACGAAGGCGGTTATTCACCGCCCGTAGTGACCATTGAGGAACCGTTCCAATTGCTGGAACAAGCTCGCGCCAACGCCGCTGAAACTTTTTTGGCGATTGACGCCGCCGCCTCCGAATTTTATCGGAACGGCCGCTACCGGCTTCTCAATAAAACTTACACGTGCGCCGATTTATTGTCGCTCTACAAAGACCTGATTAAAAAATTTCCTCTGCGGAGCATTGAAGATCCGTTTTTTGAAGACGCGACCGCCGAATTCAAACAGCTGAACGATGATTTGCCGGAGCAAATCCTGATCGTCGGCGACGATCTGACGGTGACTAATCCGCGCCGGATGGAAAATTTCGTTAAAAATAAGACGGTCAACGCCGTGATCATCAAGCCGAACCAGGTCGGCACG
>DATECC010000009.1:0-5535 GCA_036516635.1 Minisyncoccota bacterium
AGTGGCGTTCGGGCAATCCAAATATTACTCCGATAATCTCGTTGAGAATATCAATCGCGGTATCCGCCAAAAACTCCGCCGTGGAGAGTGGCTGACGCTCGCGCCCTTTGGCTATGTGAATAATCCCAAAACTCGGACCATCGAACCTCATCCTACAAAATCAAAAATTGTGGCGCGAGCGTTTGAGGAATTTGCCAAAGGAACGCATACACTTAAATCTCTTTCGGAGTTTTTGGCGGAACTTGGTATTGAAACTCGGCACCGAACGCCACTTGCCAAAGCGTCTGTCCACCGGATGCTCACCAATCGTGCCTATCTCGGTTTTGTGGCGCACAAAGGTGAATATTTTGACGGACGCTTTGAGCCAATCCTTTCCCTCGCAACCTTTGAAGCCGTGCAGGAAATATTGAAGCGAAAGGCAAAACCTCGCAAATCAAAGCAGAGACACAATTTCCCTTTTACCGGACTGCTCACCTGCGGGCAATGTGGAAGCGCGATCACGGCGCAATTTGCGCACGGCAACGGCGGAACATATCGCTACTATCGTTGCACCAAGAAAAAGGGAAATTGTGTTCAAAAATATTTGCGAGAAGATTTGCTCGTTTCGCAACTAAAGGCACGGCTTCAAAGTGTTGCGCTTTGCGATGAGTGGACAAAGAAAATGTTAGTGAAAGTTGCAGAGTGGGAAAAAGAAAATATCCATTCATCGCAAAAATTCGTCCAAAATCTTGAAACGGAACAAAGCGAAGTTTCCGCAAAACTAGATAAACTCGTTTCCACCTACATTGACGGCGATGTGCCAAAAGAAAGTTATCTCGCTAAAAAAGAGGAGTTGATGATGCGGAAACTCGCTTTGACCAAGAAAAAAGAAAGTTTTGGGCGAATGGGAAAGAATTGGATTGAACCCTTGCGGAGTTGGATTTTAGATATACAGAAAGCCAAAAAATTGTCGCAGAGCGACAATTTTGAGGACATTAAGGCATTTGTCCAAAAAGTTGGAACGAACCATCAACTTTTGGACAAATCCGCTTCCTTTTCGTTTTCTGCGCCGTGGGATTATGTGGCTTTGCGCCTTGCGCAAAGCCACCGAGCCGAGGGGCGAAGCCCCGAGGCAATCCTCTCTGAAAAACGCGGAAGTATTGTTATGTGGAGATGCCGGGAATCGAACCCGGGTGCAGAAGGTGGGCGAAAATGAATTTACCGATGTAGTCGGTTTGGTTTTTTTAGAAGAAAAACATCGAGACCGACAAAACTGTTTTTCTTCGATTCCCAATCAATTTCAATCAACCGTCAGGACGCCGGTTAATCTATCCCGAAGTTTATGACACCCGTTACCCCGTATCGGAAGTCCGAGGCACGGACGCCAACTGGAGCCCGCCGTTAGGCTAAGGCGTAAGCTGGAGCGAAAGCGGCCGCGAAGGTCGCCTTCACTTTAGAGAATAAGTTAGCACTTATTCGGTGTCAGCAGTTTAGCGAGCGACTGACAACTCGACCGGCACATAATCGTTACCCAACTGTCTAGACCGATCATCCCCGTTTGTAAAGCTGTATTAGCCTTTTTAACTTGTCAAAGTTCTTCGGATCTGTCGGTCAACCTCGCGTTTCTTGATCGTTTCGCGCTTATCATATTTCTTCTTCCCGCGCGCGACGGCGATTTCCACTTTAATCTTACCTTTATCACTATATACGCTAATCGGGATAATTGTCAATCTTTTCTGCCGTTCAACAACCGATAATTCGGCAATTTCTTTTTTAGTCAGAAGCAGGCGCCGCGCGCGGCGCGCGTCGTAATCGGCCGGCGTATTTTTGGGCTGATAGGGCGCGATGTCGGCATTGATCAAATAAATCTCATTTCCCCTCACGATCACATGCGCGCCGGCCAAATTTATGCGGCCGGTTTTAATCGCCTTCACTTCAAAACCGCGGAGTTCTATCCCCGCTTCAAATTTTTCCATTATCTCGTAGCGAAAACCGGCCTGGCGATTGTGGGCTAAATTCATAAATTGATTCTAACACACTTCCCTTTTCACCCAATTTCTGTATATTGATAACAATGGAATCACCGCAGAAGAAAATTATCAACCAATTCGGCCGTCAGATTTTGGGTGTCTTGCTCATCTTGATGCTGGTGGTCGGACTGTACGCTCTGTGGAGCGAACAAACCGTTAAAGTGCCAGACATTCCTCTGTCGCAATTGGCCGCCGAGATTAAAACTGGACGGGTTAAAATGATCACGGTGATAGACGATCAACTGCAGATCGCCTATCAGGACGGAAGCGTCGGGCAATCACAAAAAGAACTTGAAGCGTCATTGACGGAGACGATGGCCAATTACGGACTGACGGCTGCGGAGTTGGGCGCGGCGGCGATTGAAGTCAAGGAGCCCGGCGGCGCCGGGTTTTGGTTTTTGAATATTCTGCCGTTCGCGCTGCCGATTTTTCTGATTCTGTTTTTCGTCTGGTTAATTTCGCGACAGGTGCGCGGCGCCAGTATGCAGGCCTTTTCCTTCGGTCAATCTAAAGCCCGAATTATTGACCCGAACAATCAGAACCAAAAAATCACCTTCAAGGATGTTGCTGGTGTTAAGGAGGCAAAAGAAGAATTGCTGGAGATTGTGGATTTTTTGAAAAATCCGAAAAAATTTCTGGATATCGGCGCTAAAATTCCCAAGGGCGTTCTGTTGCTGGGCGCGCCCGGCACTGGTAAAACGCTGTTGGCCCGGGCCGTGGCCGGCGAAGCCCATGTGCCGTTCTTTTATTTATCCGGTTCGGAGTTCGTGGAAATGTTCGTCGGCGTCGGCGCGGCGCGCGTCCGCGATCTGTTCAAACTGGCCAAGAAAGCGGCACCGGCGATTATTTTTATTGACGAAATTGATGCTATCGGCCGCCATCGCGGCTCGGGCCTTGGCGGCGGCAACGATGAACGGGAACAAACTTTGAATCAAATTTTGGTGGAGATGGACGGTTTTGAACCGAACGAGAAATTGATCGTGATGGCCGCCACCAACCGGCCGGATGTTCTTGATCCGGCGCTTTTGCGGCCGGGCCGTTTTGACCGGCGGGTGGTGCTGGATAAACCGGACATCAAGGATCGCGAAGAAATTTTGGCCATTTATGCCCGAAAAAAGCCGCTGGCCGAAGATGTCAATTTGCGGACGATTGCCGAACGGACGCCGGGTTTTTCCGGCGCCGATCTGGCCAACATTATGAACGAGGGCGCGATTCTAGCGGCGCGGGAAAATCGGCAATTGGTCAGCCAATACGATCTCATCCGCTCGGTGGAAAAAGTGATGCTCGGCCCGGAGCGCCGCAGCCATATTTTGTCCGACAAAGAAAAACAAATCACGGCCTACCACGAAATCGGCCACGCGCTCTTGGCCTCTATTCTGCCGGATTCCGATCCGGTGCATAAAGTTTCCATTATTTCGCGCGGCCACGCCGCCGGTTATACTTTGAAATTGCCGTTTGAGGATCGCAAACTCCAGTCGCGGCGGGAATTCCTGGCCGACTTGACGGTGTCGCTCGGCGGCTATACGGCCGAAGAATTAGTTTTTGAAGACATCACCACCGGCGCCGCCAACGACATCGCGCTCGCGACGGCGCTCGCGCGCGACATGGTCACCAAATACGGCATGAGCGAGAAATTGGGGCCGGTGGCGTTTGAGCTCGGTAGTCAGAAATTCTGGGGCGGCTACGGCGCGCTGGCGGAAAAATATTCATCGGAAGCCGTCTCGGCGGCGGTAGACAACGAAGTGGGAACACTGATGTCCGAGGCCCGTCAACGAGCCAAGAAAATTTTGACTGAACAGCGCCCGGCGCTGGAGGCGCTGGCAACCGAATTGATCCGCACGGAAACGATTGAGCGCGAGGAATTTGAAAAACTGCTCGTCTTGAACGGCATTAAACCGAAACAAAAAGCGGCAGAAATAATTGGCGCCGCCCAACCGGCGCCGGTAGTATAATCAAGGGTGTTCGGGCGCGTGGCTCAATTGGTTAGAGCACCGAGCTTATACCTCGGCGGTTCCTGGTTCGAGTCCAGGCGCGCCCAAAATTAGACTAAATCGCATTGACTTTCAATCCAGAATTATTTAGCATAGAGTTATCCGTTAAAAATTGAGAATTCGCATTAATCAATCAATCACCGCGCCGGAACTCCGCTTAATTGACGAAACCGGAAATAATTTGGGTGTTTTTCCGTTAGCCGCGGCCCTGGCCAAGGCCGCCGCGGCGGCAGTTGATCTGATTGAGGTGTCACCGGCGGCCCGGCCGCCGGTGGCCAAGTTAATGGATTTCGGCAAGTTCCAGTATCAGGAAAATAAGAAAACTCGGCAATTGAAAGCCAAGTCGCACGCGACGGAGACCAAATCCATCCAGGTCAAGATCGGCACCGGCGATCACGATTTGGAAATCAAGGCCAATAAGGTATCCGAATTTTTGGCGGCCGGCCATCGCGTCAAAATTGAACTTTATCTGCGCGGCCGCGCCAAGTATTTCAATCATCAATTTCTGCGCTCGCGGTTGGAACGGTTGTTAAAGTTTGTCCGCGTTAATTACCGGCTGGCCGGCGAACCGGAAAAAACGATGAAAGGCATCGGGGTGGTGATTGAACGAGTGAAATAAAATTAACCAATAATTAAATATGGCCAAAACCAACAAAGCGCTGCAAAAGCGAGTCCGGATTACCCGCCGCGGCAAAGTGCTTGCCCGCCAAAGCGGCCAAAATCATTTCAACGCCAAGTCGCGCCGCTCAAAACAATTGGGTCAGAAAAAATTGATGCCGTTCACGATGGCAACCAAAACGCTCCGGCGTTATTTATCAACCGGTTGAATAATTTATAATTAATCATTTTCCATTATGCCCAGAGTTAAACGCGGGACAATTGGTTTGAAACGCCGACATAAAGTGCTGAAACAAGCCAAGGGTTTTCGGTTCGGTCGCGGCAATAAGGAACGGTTGGCGCGCGAGGCGCTATTGCACGCCGGCACGCACGCTCGTGTTGATCGCCGGAAGAAAAAACGCGATTTCCGTCGCCGGTGGCAAATCAAGATTAATGCCGCGGTGCGGCCGCTCAGTTTCACTTACAGCCGCTTCATTGACCAGCTTAAAAAACATCACATTGAACTGGATCGTAAAATTTTAGCGCAACTGGCCGAACACCAGCCGGTGATTTTCGCCGAGATTGTTAAGAGTCTGACCGATTAACGATTGGTCTTTTCGGTTTGAATTAACTCAATCAGCCGACTGACTAATTTTTTCGGATCAGTATCAAAAATTACTTTGGGATTTGGCCGGTGCCCCTTGATCATCAGATCGCGGATAACCAGCGCCGTCGGACCGCAATCCTCCAGCACGCCGATCGGTTTACCGTCTTCAAAGGCAATCGTGAATTCATTGATCGTCCCGACGCGGCCGCAACCGATCAGTACGCCGTCCGAAGCGCGCGTCAAAAGCAAGTTCCGGCCGGAGTAACCGAAACCGGTGTAGACGATTAAATCCAGATAATCAATCGGCAAATCGAATTGTTCAACATGTTCG
>DATECC010000010.1:0-2505 GCA_036516635.1 Minisyncoccota bacterium
CCGAGATCAGTATTCCAAATGCCGAATACCAACCAGTTTAGACCGCCGATAACGAGAAGAATAAAGGCGATTAAGTGTAATCCTTTCATTTTTATTGATATTACTACTAATAATTTTCCAACGAGCTCGTCTGCCGACAGACAGACTGGCTGATTGAATTATAACATTGCGTCAAGTTATTAACAGAATTAAATGTGGACATCTTAATTGACAGATCGCCACTATTCAATAGAATAATGGGCAGATCCCAGTCCGAGCGCTCTAGACGGATCTAGGCGCGACTTGGGTTTAGGTCCCCTAGAGAAAGGGAATGGAATGAGAGGCGCAAAGGCATTTCAGCTTGGGCCAGGTGGTCAAAATCAGAAAGTCACATCGGGTTTGGTTTGGCCACCGGGTACGGAAAGTACGCAAAGGAGGTTGCGAAAGTATGATGAGGCGCAGAGAACTCATGCCTTGGGCAAACAAGGTCGGTTTGAATCGGCCTTGTCACTATTACCATCTGACTCGGATGATCCAGATGGTCACATCAAGCTAAAGATTGCTTGATCGGGGCTTGTTTTTTCTGCCAATCATACCAGACATGCCCGACCAGTGTTGGCCGGGCATCTTTTTGTTTATGACCACCAAAGAAATAATCAAAATTATCAAACGGGGTGGGGTGGGAATACTCGCCACCGATACGGTTTACGGTTTAGTGGCCGCCGTGTTTAACCCGAGCGCCGTGGAACGGGTCTATCGGTTAAAAGCGCGCGCGCCGGACAAACCCTGTATTATTTTGATCAGTGCTTTGTCTGACTTAAAAAAATTTGAAGTTTGGCCGGATAAAACGACTTTCAGTTTGCTTCAAAAACTTTGGCCGGATAAAATCAGCGTAATTTTGCCGCTGACCGGTCCGAATAAAGAATTGGCTTATCTCCATCGCGGCACCGATACCTTGGCTTTCCGTCTGCCGGCGAGTCTTCATTTGCGAAATTTAATCAAAAAAACCGGACCGCTTATCGCGCCTTCGGCCAACCCCGAAGGTAAGCGACCGGCTCAAACCATTGCCGCCGCGAAAAAATATTTTGGCGATCAAGTTAATTTTTACGCATCAAGCGGCAAACGGCTGGCCGGACCGAGTTCGACTTTGGTAGCAATTCAATCCGGAAAAATTATCGTCGTCCGACGGGGCGCTGGAAAGTTGACTATCTAACCCCCGCCCCCGATCTTAAAGTAAGCGCCAGCAACTGCTTCAGTAATTCCAACAACCGTTGTAGGAGTTGGATCAGCAAGGTCTGGGTCTGCCGCGCGCTGGTTGATCCGGTCGCCGGGAAAGTCTGTTGGCACCAGGTGTTAAGTTTTTGTCTGGTCAAAGAGCCGGCCAAGCCAAAGCCGGTGGTTTGGGGACTGCCGCCGGTCAGTAAGTTCTCCCGCCGTTGAAAGGTTTGGACGGCGGTGATGGTGGCCGGATCGTAAAGACCGGTAACGATCAGAGCGGGTGGCAGATTGATCAACTACCAGCAAGGTTAGTCCTTGATGACGGGAAAATACAATAACACCGAGATTGATGAATGCGACGGCTGATAAACTTTCACATATCATCTCAAATTTTTGCGTTTCGAGAATCATCCTGGGTTTATCTGTTATTCGCCTCGGGTGAGAGTGAGCGCCAAGATTTTAAAAAAAGAAAATAATCGGTGCGTTGTGCTGGTGGGCTTTTAGACCCCGCATAAGATAAGGTAAAGTCTAAAGAATGTTTATCCACCGGTTGTTTAATGGCTCGGTTTTTGCTACGCTGGCGGGATTAGCAAGAATAAATTAAAAAACTATGGACGAAATAAAAACTGATCAAGTTAGTCCGTCTTACGCCATCCCGGGGGCGATTATTGTCGCCGGTTTGATTATTGCCGGCGCCGTTTATTATCGCGGGGCGAGCGGTGGCCCGGCGGCCGTTGGCGCGCCGGCCGCGCCCGCTGAATCGGCTGCTCTTAAGTTAGAAAATATCCGGCCGATCGGCGCGGACGATCATCTGCGGGGCAATCCCGCGGCGCCGATAAAAATTATCGAATATTCGGATTTGGAATGTCCATATTGCAAAAATTTTCACCAGACGATGCGCGAATTGGTGGCCGCTTATCCGGACAAAATAGCTTGGGTCTTCCGTCATTTTCCGCTGGATCAATTACATAGTCAGGCCCGGACGGAAGCGGCCGCCACGGAATGTGTGGCCGAGCTCGGCGGGGCGGAAAAATTCTGGGCTTACACTGACAAGATTTTCGAGCTAACGCCGTCCAATAACGGTTTAGACTTAACTAAATTACCAATGATTGCGGAAGAACTTGGCTTAAATCGGCAAGCGTTTGACGATTGCCTCGCGAGCGGCCGGACGGCCGCGCGCGTTGATGCCGATTATCAAAATGCCATTCAGATCGGCGGGCGCGGCACGCCTTTGCCGGTCATTCTTGGCCCGGGCGACAAGAAATTTGCTCTGGAAGGCGCTGTCCCTCTGGCCGGAATGAAGCAACT
>DATECC010000011.1:0-4473 GCA_036516635.1 Minisyncoccota bacterium
ATGTTTTTAAGTTGGTCAGTCAGCTACCGTAACAAGATTTCTCGTTGCCTTCTCATTAGTCCCGATGTGCGTCGGGACTTATTTTTTATTCAGCGAAACCGGGGCGCCGATTGGCAAATTATTTTTTTCAGCCCAACCGGCAGTCACTTCCAAAACATATTTGACCGGCCGCGCCGGTTGGAAACTTCGCGGAAAAGTGGCCGGGGAGAGATTCTTGGAAATCTCGGCCACGCGCCAATGTTCGTCAATCCAGATAATATCAATCGGGAAATTCATTTCTTTCATCCAAAAATCGTACTTGTCCGGCGCGTCAAAAATAAATAGCAAGCCCTGATTCTCGCCGAGCGCCGCGCGCCCGGACAGACCGCGCGCGCGGGCGGCATCAGTATTCGCAATTTCCACCATCACTTTTTGCCCGCCGATGGACAAATAATTATCCGTCGGCGTAAACGAGCCGGCCACCACTAAAGCCAGAATTATTAAAAATATTTTGCTAAACATAGCCACTGATTTAAATTTAAATTTTCGGCGCGCGCGGCCGGAGCAATCTGACAAGCATCCAAAATCTTCGCCGTTAGCTCCAAATTGTTCTTGAGCATCTTTCGTTTGCCGGCAAAACCGCGTTTGAGCCGAACGAAAAATTTTTCCTCACTCTGATCGCGAAATTTATTTTTATTGATCTGGTCAATCAAAACAATCGCCGAGTCCACTTTTGGCGCCGGCGTAAAATCTTTCGCCGGCACAGTCATAATATAGCGCGGTTCGCCGTAGGCCTTAACGCTGATTGATAAAATACTTTCTTTGTGATCAGCCGCGATAATTCTTTTGACGACTTCTTTCTGGAGCATCAGCACGGCGAGTTGCGGCGGCTGATCGGCGGTTAAAAACCGCCGCAAAATCTGACCGGTTAAATAATAAGGCGGATTAGCGATTAGCTTCCAGTTTTTAGTTTTTAGCTTTAAGTTTTTAATTTTTAAGATATCGGCGTGAATCAATTCCAGTTGCTTATTTTTTATGGCGGCGGAAAATTTACTTTGCAGCCAACCGATCAAATCATCGTCCTTTTCCACGGCCCTGACGCGCGCGCCGGCGGCCAGTAATTTTTCCGTCAGCGCGCCACGGCCCGGGCCGATCTCCAGAACCGATTCGCCGGCCGCGAGCCGCGCCGTTTCGATAATCGTTTCCAGTGCGCGGCCGCTATGGAGAAAGTGTTGTCCCAAAGTTTTTTTAGCTCTCCTTAACATAGATATTGCGTTTCAAACAGCGACGAATCAAGGTCCAGAACAAATTCTGACGGTTGATTAAGCCGCGTCGCGCCGTAAATCGTGCGCGTTTCGGCATACGAGAGATAAAGTTTGTCGCGGGCGCGCGTCAAAGCGACATAAAAAAGCCGCCGCTCCTCCTCTTCGTCGTAATCCGAATCTGTTTCGCCGCTGAAATGATCGTGCGGAAACAACGATTGCTCCAAGCCGGTGATAAAAACGCGGTCAAACTCCAGCCCCTTGGCGGCGTGCACCGTCATCAGATTGATCGCCGCTTTCCGCTCCAAATAAAGCGTATCTTGATCGGACACCAGCGCCGCTTCGGCGAGCAACGCGCTCGCTCCATCTTCCGGCGGCAGTTCGTCGTATTTCCGCGCCAAGCTGACCAATTCTTGAATGTTCTCCAGTCGCTCTCGATCATCCGCCCCGCCAGCGGCCAGTGTTTTCGCCAGACCCGAAGCGCGAATAATGAGTTGCAATACTTGCGCCGCCGGTTGTTGGGTGACGGCTTCGGCCACGGTCGTTAATAATTTTTTGAAATCTTTAAATTTTTGTCGTTGGCCGATTGGCAAATCGTCAATTTGTCCGGCCAAAATTTTTACCAGCGCCACTTTTCCCAACCTGCGGGACGGCGCTTGCAGCGCGCGCTGAAAACTTTCCAGATCGTCGGGATTCAGCGCGGCCTTGAGATACGCCAAAACATCCTTGATTTCCCGCCGTTCAAAGAAACGGGTGCCGAGCACGCGGTAAGGCAAACCGGCTTGGAGCATGGCCTCTTCCAGGACGCGGGATTGAAAATTTGCCCGATAAAGAACGGCGATTTGTTCGGGGGCGATGCCGTCCCGAATCAGTTCACCGGACTGCCGCGCAATTGCCGCGGCCTCCTGCCGCTCGTCCGCCGCCGCGGTTAAAGAAATTTTTTCGTCGCCCGACCGGCGGGTGAATAAATTTTTCTCCAGCCGATTGAAATTCTTGCTGATAATATGATTCGCCGCCGCCAAAATCACGCCGGTGGAACGGTAATTTTCTTCCAAGGTGATAATTTTGGCGCCCGGATAATCGTCGGCGAAGTGCAACAAATGCTGGCAATTGGCGCCGCGCCAGCTGTAAATAGACTGATCCAGATCGCCGACGGCGCAGATGTTTCGCCGCGGCCCGGCCAACAGACGGGCTAGTTGGTATTGAATCAAGTTAGTGTCTTGATACTCGTCAATTAGCAGATAATGCCAGCGCGCGCGATAGCCCTCAAGAATTTTTGTTTCTTTGGCCAGAAATTCCACTGGCCAGAGAAGAAGATCGTCAAAATCCAGCGCGCCCCGGGCACGCAGTTTTTCTTCGTAACGAAGCCAAATCTTGGCAACGAGGGGCGGCCAAAAACCGCGCCGATCGGTCTCATTAACCAATTCAGCGTATTGGGTGGCAGTGATTCGTTTTCCTTTCTCGCGGGCGATGGTGCCGAGAATATTTTTCGGATTGAAGCGCTTAGGGTCAAGCGCCGCTTCTTTGAGCGCGGCCTTGATCAGTGCGGCGGAATCGTCCTGATCCAGAATGGAAAAATGCCGTTGCAGGCCGAGATGCGGCGCGTTTTCCCGTAGGATGGTGGCGCCGAGAGTGTGAAAGGTGGCGATGAACGGCCGCTGACCGACCCGAAAAACGCCGTTCAATTTCATCACCCGCTCCAGCATCTCCTTGGCCGCCTTGTTGGTAAAAGTCACGGCTAGAATTTGGCCGGGTTGAACACCGCTTTCAATCAGCCGGTGAATTCGCTGGGTGATCGTCCGGGTTTTGCCGGTGCCGGCGCCGGCAATGACCAGTAATGGTCCATCGCGATGGAGTACGGCCTCACGCTGAGAGGCGTTTAGTTCGGGAGATAATTCAATCATGTTTAAAATTTATACCATAGATTATCCACAGCCACCTATTTTGCCGGTTGATTGGGACTATGCCTGTGCTATAATGGTGGCCTCGGTTGATTAGGTGGTTATGGATTAAAAATGGCTCAATAAAGCCATTTTATGGTTAGAGCGGCGGCTTGGCAGATATTTGGCTTATTATATCTTTTCTTAATAAAAAACGCTTATTTATAGCCCTTTTCTTGAGGGGGTCGCTTTTCTTTTTCTTGGTTGGCCTCATTTTCATCGTTAATTCGTCCGGTCTCCACGCTAGCTCAATTTCCTTAAACTCTCAAAATATGTTCCTGTTGGAACCGAATTTGGCCCTGGATCCGAATTGGTCGCGCGGCGGCGGCGAGGTCATCGTGGTCGACGATAGCGCTCTATTACCCGAAGTCGGGCCGCTCGGCGCGGTGAGCGATTTTGAAGGTCTGCCACCCGGCGACCGGATCAGTATTTATGTCGTTCGTGCCGGCGATACTTTGTCGGAAATTGCTGAAATGTTTAAGGTATCGGTAAATACGATTATGTGGGCGAACGATTTGAGTCGGGCGACGGCCATTCGGGAAGGTCAGATTTTGGTGATTTTACCAGTTACCGGCGTCCAACATACGGTGGTTAAGGGTGATACCCTTCAAAGTTTGGCTAAAAAATATAAAGCCGATCTGGAAGAAATTATCCGGTTTAACGATTTGAATTCGGCCACCGCTCTGGCGGTCGGCACAACGGTAATTATTCCGGACGGCGAAGTCGCGGCGCCGCCGACCGCCGGCAAATCGCGTTATGTGCGCGGCGGCGGGCCGAGTTACGCCGGTTATTATCTGCGGCCGATCCGCGGCGGCGTTAAAACCCAAGGTCTCCACGGTTACAATGGCGTCGATCTGGCCACCGCCGCCGGTGCACCGATTTACGCCGCCGCCGCCGGCCGCGTGATTATCAGCAAACAAAGCGGCTGGAACGGCGGGTACGGCAACTACATTGCGATTGAGCATGGTAACGGCACCCAAACGCTCTATGCTCACAATCAGAGCAATATCGTTTCTGTCGGCCAGACTGTCGTTCAAGGACAAGTGATCGGTTACATCGGCTCCACCGGCAAGTCCACCGGCCCCCATGTGCATTTTGAAATCCGCGGCGCGAAGAATCCGTTTTAGAAAAATAAAAACAACTCTGGCGGCAAATTTTCCTGTTTGGTTCATGTGTTTATTGTGGAACATTGGTCGGGCAGACCGCGCGCGACCGAAGAGATGATTGATCCAACTTGGTTTCCGTTTGATCAATTACCGGTCTCTGAAATGATGCCGACCGATCCCTTCTGG
>DATECC010000012.1:0-5463 GCA_036516635.1 Minisyncoccota bacterium
TTACCGGCAGTGCCGGTGCATTTAGAAGCTTTTGCTTCAGCTGAAGACTTGATTCAAGAAAAATTGACTTTATTAACGATGGTGCAGACTGGGGGGGGGATTATTTTGAACGGCGACGATGAACGGATTATGGCCGCTCGGGAAAAATTAAACGGAAATTTTAAACGCCTACACTTGCGGGTTTTGACTTACGGCTTCAAAGATGGAAACAATCTCCAACTGAACAATGAACGGCTTTATTATGAAAATAATCGGCCAGTCGGCTTGACTTTCAAGGTCAATTATCAGGGACACATGGTGCCTTTTCGTTTAACGGGATTAATCGGCCGACATCAACTTTATGCGCCGGCCGCGGCGCTGGCGGTTGGCGCGGCGCTTAATCTCAATTTGGTGACGATGGCGGAAGCGTTAATTGCTTACCAGCCGCCGCCGGGGCGGCTACGGCTTTTGCGCGGTTTGAAAGATTCAATCATTCTGGATGATACTTATAATGCCTCGCCGGCGGCAGTAACCGAAGCCTTAAAGACCTTGAAAGAAATCACCACCACCGGAAAGAAAATCGCCGTGCTTGGGGAAATGCTGGAGTTGGGCGAAAAAACTATTGACGCTCATCGGCAGATTGGACGGGAGGCGGCGCTAGCTGCCGATCTGATTATCACCGTCGGGGTGCGGGCAAAATTTATCGCCGAGGCGGCCGAGCAAAAAGGAATTCATCCCGACAATCTGAAACATTTTGCCGAAGCGCGCGCCGCCGGCCAGGCTCTGGAACATCTACTGGCGCCGGGCGACCTGATTCTCGTCAAGGGTTCACAAGCGGTGCGTTTGGAACGGGTGGTGGAAGAAATTATGGCCGAACCGGAGCGAAATGGAGAATTACTCTGCCGCCAAGAACCGGAATGGCAGGAACGCTAATCCTACTCCAATGCTTTTTCAATATCCCAAACCTCCTGACCAATATGCTGTTGAACCGAGTTTAGGTCTTCCAATAACTGAAGCTCGCGCTGTTTTTCCGTTTCCGACGGATTCAGCCGCCTGACCAATTTTAATTCGGCCTCTAAATCGCGACGCAAAACGGCAAAACCGCGACGAATCGATTCCTCGGCCTCTTGGAATTCTTTGGCAAAAAGCTTTTGTTTTTTCCGGCCCTGATGAATATGATAGATGAGAAAGATGATTAATCCCGAGATAATCAATAAAAAACCCAGAGCGATAAGCAGATAAAGCGTCTCGTAACTCAAACGCGAAGCGCCGAATTGAATCGCGGTTTGCTGGACCGTCATTTTGATCTGCGCGCTCGGCGGACTTAAAACTTCACCTAGTTGACTTTGATTCCAAAGCAAATAATCACCGGGGGTTAAGAAAGTTTGATGACGGTAGAACCAGTCTCTTTTGGTATCGGACACCGTCTTAGCGCTGAAAGTTTCGCCGGTTTGCAAATTTTGCAAATAGATCAGAACGGTCACATTTGAAACATCAGTTTTTCCGCCGATGTAAAATATCTCTTTGTTTGACAAATCGCGCGAGACCGAAGACACAAACGGCGGCGCTAACTGAACTGAATCAATGATTTCAGCTGATGTTTGATGAGTTGTTAATAATGATCCAATTAGAACAATAAACAATAATAATTGACCATATTTTTGTCGATAGCGTTTTAATTCAGATAATTTAGATTTCAGTTCCTTCGGCAATTCTTTGTTTTCCCGGCGGGTCGCAATTTGACGATGCCAATGACTGACCCGCCAGGCCAAAAATCCCAATCCGGCGATCAAAATAATCATCAGGAGCCAGAACCAAAACCAGGGAATAATACCGGCTCGGCTGATTTTCACTCCTTGGCCGGTAACGATTTCAAAAATCTGATTAACCACCTTTAATCGCTTGGTAATTTCGCGAAAATTTCCGGCTTGATCATAGGCGCGCACGATCACATCATAAGTTCCAAAATCTAAGGCCAGGGCGTGAGGGCTGACGGTTTCAATGAAAAACGATTCGCCCGGCTCGGCCGCTTGAACCAAATTGGCAGTCAAATTAACAACTTTCATTTCATAGTGATCAAGACCGGATTGAGTATCAGTCGTCGTAAAAGAAACAAATTGACGCTTGCTGGAAGTGCGCTCGGCCGGCGAAATGTCAATCGGAAATTCTGCCGGCGGCGCGGTATCAACATTGACGGCAAAATGAGTAACGCCACCCCAAATGCCGTCGTGCAGGGATTTAATGTGAAAATAATGAGTCCCGTCAACTAAATTTTTGTAAATAGCGCTGTTATTTTTCCCCTCGGAAATACCGTCAGAATTTTCCACCGGATCGCGGCTCAAAACATAACTGTATTGTTCAACCGGATCCAAACTGGTCCAACGGAAAATGATATTTTTTTCCGGATACCAACGCGCTTGGTCCGGATGCGTTTCCGACGACACAATCGGTCCGGCCGGCGGCGGCAAAATCAATTTATAGACGCCATTTTGGACATCGCCTAACACCGCCGTGCCGCGGCCGTCGTTGGCCAAAATTTGCGAATCGTTTGAAAATTTGACTAACACCGGCTCACCGACTTGTTTGACCCGAAAAGTGAGATTGGTGATCAGACCGCGATTGACATTAAGGCCGCCGGGGATACCGCCGCTCAAGCGGATCGTCCCGGTTTGATTATTAAAGATCGGCGCGGCGGTCCAGACACTGATCACGGACTGGCCGGTGGTTGGCGAAACTAATTGCAGTTTATCGGGCGGAAAAATAATGGTCGCGTCCACCATATTAACGGCTTGTTTTTCCGTGTCTAGAAAAACCGCCGTTTCAAAAATGCTGCCAACGGCGAAAGTGCCGCTCGGGGGCGATAACAATAATCGGGCGGCTTGGACAGTTTCAATCGTCACCGACCATAAAAGAAACGGCAAACTGATACTGATTAGAATTTTTTTAATTGCCGCCATTTTTTAACTTTAAATAAGATCACAAAACCAAAAACAATAATCGTCAAAACCAGACCAGCTAATTTTAGCACAAGTTCGCGTCCCAAATAAACTGTTTCTATTTTTTTATTATCTTGGTTATCCACCGCTCGGATTTGATATTGCCAGACGCCAGCCGGTAAGCGGGCGGGGTTAGTCACTTCGGACCATTCGGTCCAATTCAGCCATTGTCTGGAGCGCAAGTGAGTTGTCCGTAAACCGGATGACCAATCTTTGACTTGAAAAATAACTAAATAAGTTGATTCCGTCGGCGATTGCACCGTTTGGGTAAATTCAAACTGTGGCGGTTCCCGATCAATTTTCAATTCCGGCTTCACCACTTCGGCCTGACGACTGATGACGATTTCTGCCGCTTGATTGGAAAGCAAACGGCGCGTGCCCAAACCATCAGCCAAGTAAATCTCCGCCGCTACTAATTCCAAACGCGCTCGACCTTCAGTTTTGATGTTGAAAGTTATTTCGGCAATTTCGCCATTCGGGCCCGAAAAAGGTCTGGTCAGACCGCCGTCAATTTCAATCACTCCAGCGGTTTCCTGCCAATTACGCGTTTGCCAAATATCAACGATTGATCGGCTATCGTTAAAAATTACCGGTTGTAAAATTTTGGCTGGATAGCGCCAAGTTAAACGAAGAGCGTTAATCGGTTCTTGACTCCCAAGCATCATCTTAACGACAATTTGAGAATCGGGGGCGGCGCGTTGGGTGTTAAGATCAAAATTCAATTGGGGCGGCGCGGCCAGAACATTGCCAGTGCTGAAAAAGAAAATGATCGGCAGCCAGTATTTCATAATTTAAGCAGTCCAATAAAAGAGGAGGACGGACAAATCAACCAAGTTAATCAGACGATCGCCGTTGAAATCGGAATCACAGCGGATTATTCCCGGTTGGTCAAAATAATAAAGCAAAATGCTTAAATCAACGATATCCACTCGGCCGTCGCCGTTAAGATCCGGATTAGTTTGACACAAGGCGGAAGTTAAAGTCGGTATCGGGAAGGGGAGCAGGCGATCAATCAGTCTTCTGAATAATCCGACGGAACCACCGCTAGTACTGCCGCCAGTTGGCGTAATGGTAATTATCGGCGCCGCGCATTGTGAGGCATTAAAAGTGCAGTCAGTATTACAACTTAAGGCGCCGCTGGAAAATCCCTGGCTGGCGCAGGTCTGATTGTTCAAATCAACCCCCTCGCAATCCTCACTGGTCTGGACGACACTATCGCCACACACCGCCTCCACGGTGACCTGGAGAACGGTTGAATCGGCCGCTGATTCGCCGACTCGAAACAACAATAAAAGCAATAATCCCAGGACTAGAAATAATAATTTAGCAGTCATTCATTATTAATTATTTATTGACGGAAAACGAGATTTTTATTTTTTTCCGCAGAAAACGCAAGCCGAAGAAGATGACGGCGACAATGATAATAAACCAAATCAAATACCGGAGCGGAAAGGCGTAAAAAACGATCTGATCGGCGGTCAGTTCATTGCCTTCGCCGTCCGTGATATTCAATTTGGCCAGATAGCGACCGAGCAATAAACCGCTAGCGTTCCATTCCGCCGTTAGATCGCGAACGCCGGTCGGCAGTACCGCCTGGCCGGCGACCGGCACCTCGCCAACTTTTTTCTTAAAGATATTAGTGATGACGATACTGCCTTTCGGTTCAAAATGAACCGTGCCGGTGTTTTCAAATTTGATCTTAAACGGCACCGGGCTTTTTTGGACAAATTTCGGGCTGGAAAAGTCCAGCACTTTTCCTTTTTGCAATTGATTGCCGGGGATGGTTACAAAAATTAACATCCCCAAGCGCGTGCCGACCTGCAATTGACCGGTATCATTGATTCTGGTACCGGTGAAAAAAATGATGCCGAAGTGACTGCCGGGTTCGGCGTCCGCCGGCGCTTGAATGGTGTAGGGGATAGAGTGGGAAGCGCCTTTACGAAAAACGGTCTTGGGAGCCAAACCGAAGGAAATCCAGTCGCGGACGGTCGTATTACCCTCGGCCCGGCCGACAAAAGAAATATCCGTTGTCCCCGCCGTCGGCACAAAATCCTCCACTGCGATATCCAAATTGACATCCTCATCGCTCTCATTGATCAAGGTGATCATTTCCGAAACACTGTCGCCCGGCGCCAGCGTGTGAGAAACCTTGACCGGTTGCAAAGTAAAACCGGTGCCGGCCTGGGCGGGCACACCGGCGCTCAACAACAAAAAAACCATCAGTCCCGACACCTGGATTTTCGTTTGAACAGACACGCCTCAATTATACTCTAAAACAAAAAAAGGGCAGTGTCCTGGTGCTTGGTTAATTAGCCGTAACCGTAAAAGTGATCACGCCGGTATAGGTCCCGGTTGTCTGGGTGTTGGCCACATCCACATAATACTGCACCGTATTCAAGGCCGCCGCACCGCAAGAGGTAACATTGGTATTGCCGATTTTGCTAACATTAGTGGAACTGGCCAAGCCGGCCCAACGCGCGTTGGTGAA
>DATECC010000013.1:0-13291 GCA_036516635.1 Minisyncoccota bacterium
CCGCCTCGGCTGCGGCCGCCGCGGCGGCGGCCGGCGATCGCATCACGGCCAGATTTTTTCCACCGCGCGGCGGTAGCGGCCCGGTCACCGGCCGGCCATAGCCGTTCAAAACTTGCGCCACCAGAGCCTGGCGATCAACCAGATCGTTAAGCGCCGCGCGCACCTCACCTTGGGCGAAAATTTTATTTTGATTTTGGTTGAAAAAAACGGCGAATACCCGCGCCAGCGGCGCGGTGATTAAGACCGAATCGTCATTAACAATGCCAGCGGCACTCGCCGGCGGCACGGCGCTCAAACTGTTGATCACCTCGTCTTGATAGGCCGTCAAAAGTTCTTCTTCATTGGGATAAAAATTAAGCGTTAATTTTTTAAGTTTCGGTTCGCCGAGCGCGAAATGTCTGAAGGGGGCGAGTTCGTAAGCCAGCGGCAGATTGTCGCGATCGCGTTTGATATTTTTAATCCGGTACGGTCCGGTCCCGATCGCCTCCAAATTTAAATTACTGAAGGCAAAATTTTCCGCCGTTACCGCGCGCCACAAATGGGCCGGCAGCAACCCCAAGGTGGTATTTTCCAAAAACGGCGCATAGGCCTGTTTCAGAGTAAATTTTATCTCCTGATCGCTGATTTTAATTATTTCCACGCCGTCCCATGCGGCCCGACGCGGGCTCTTCAAACTCGGATCCTGGATATTCTTGACGGTGAAAATCACATCCGCGGCGGTGACGGCTTCGCCGTCATGCCAAGCTAAATTCGGTTTTAGAAAAAAACGATATTCCTTACCGTCAGCCGAGACGGTATAGCGTTCGGCCAAATCCGGTTGCAGATCACCATTGGCGTCCGCCCGGAGCAAGCCGGAATAAATCAAGGTCGTTAAATCGCGATCGGCATTGCTCGCCGCGAGTAGCGGATTAACGAACCGCGGTGTGCCGATTAGGCCTTCGCGCCAGGTCCCGCCCGGGGTCGGCAATTCCACCAACCAGCCGGCGTTGGCTTGCCAAATAAAACCGCCGATCGCCAGGAGGAAAAACACCGTCAAAACCGTCAGCCAAAGTTTCCGCCGGCGGTCTAAACTTTTAATCGCCGCCGCCACGCGCGCGGTGAATGTTGGAGAAGCAATTGACACTTTAAATCGTTCGGATGACTAAGGCCATGATGGCAGAAATGATAAAGAGGGCAGCGAGAATAATTGTCATCACAAACAAACCTTTCTCGACGCCGCGTTTAGTGTGCATCGCGCTGGAATCGCCGCCGAAAGCGCTGCCCAAACCAGCCTCGCTCTTTTGTAATAAAACGGCGGCGGTAATCGCCACTGCCAAAACAATTTGCCACCAGGGCATAATTGACCTTAGGACTTCCATAATTTAAGGAGTATAACAGAGTTTGTAATCTTCGCAAGTCTGTGTATATAATACACCATTAAACTATGATTTACCGGCGACTCTTGATGGTAGTGATGCTTTTACTGACGGCCGGGCTGACGTGGTTTGATTTTTCGGCTTACCGCCCGTTCCATTTGGGTTTGGATTTGCGCGGCGGCAGTCATTTGGTTTATGAAGCCGATGTCAGTCAATTATCCTCCAATAATGACATTAAAGAAGCGATGGCTTCGTTGCGCGGCGTGATTGAAAGGAGAATCAATGCTTTCGGCGTGGCCGAACCCGTCATTCAGACGGAAACCGCCGGTCTGGGCACCGCCGCGCGCCAGCGGCTGATTGTGGAATTGCCCGGCGTGACCGATTTGAATGAAGCCTTGAAATTGATTGATATTACGCCGGTGCTGGAATTTAAGACGGAACGGCCGGACGGTCCGGAAAAGGAAAAAATTCTGGCGGCCGTCGAAGTCGCGCGCGCGGCTTTAACCGAGGGCAAACCGTTGCCGAACGACCCATTGCTCAATCAGGATCCGGAATTCGTACCGTCGTCCCTAACCGGCCGATATTTAAAACGCGCCCAAGTGCAATTTGGCCAGCAAACGCTCGGCCCATCCATCTCGTTGGAATTTGACGCCGCCGGCGCGAAAATTTTTGCCGACTTAACGAAGGCCAATGTTGATAAACGGATCGGCATTTATCTTGACGGCGCGCCGCTTTCGGCGCCGGTGGTGCGCGAGGAAATCAAAGACGGCCGGGCCGAGATCACCGGCGATTTTACAGTTACGGCGGCGCGGGAATTGGTGCGGAATTTGAATCTTGGCGCCCTGCCGGTGCCGATTAAACTGGTTTCCACCGAAACAGTCGGCGCCACTTTGGGTCAGGAAGCGTTGGCTAAGGGATTAAAAGCCGGCGTCATCGGCCTGATTGTTGTCGCCGTTTTTATGGTTTTTTGGTATCGCCTCAACGGTCTCGTGGCGATCATCTCGCTCGCGCTGTACATCGCGCTCGTGTTGGCGATTTTCAAACTCCTGCCGGTAACGCTGACAGCCGCCGGCATCGCCGGTTTTATTCTGTCGCTCGGGATCGCCGTGGACGCCAATGTCTTGATTTTTGAACGGCTGAAAGAAGAATTGCGCCTGGGCGAACATTTTCACGAGGCGATTCGCGCCGGTTTTGCCCACGCCTGGCTGGCGATCCGCGATTCCAATCTCTCCAGCATCATTTCCGCGCTGGTGCTGTTCTGGTTCGGCACCAGTTTAATCAAGGGTTTTGCCCTGACTCTGACGATCGGGATTATGGTCAGTTTGTTCACGGCCATCACCGTCACGCGGAATTTGTTATTGGCGATCGCGCCTAATCACAAAAGTCGCTGGGTACACTTTTTATTCGGTGGCGGCTTGAAACACTAACCACTATGTTCATCATTAATCACCGACGAATTTTCTTTCTGATTTCTAGTTTGCTCGTCTTGGCGGCGGTCGTCGCTTTAGCCACCTATGGTTTGCAACTCGGCACCGATTTTACCGGCGGCACAATCATTGAAACCGAATACGCCGCCGCGCGGCCGGAAATCAATCGGCTTAAAACTGAAATTGAAGCGTTGAATTTGGGACAGGTGTCCGTTCAAGCGATCGGCGAGCAAGCGATCTTGCTTCGCTTGCGAACGATTACCGAAGTCGAGCATCAGGCGCTCAAGACGGCTCTGGGCGGCGAGGAAAAACGGTACAGTTCCATCGGTCCGGCCATCGGTGAAGAGTTGGCGCGGCGGGGGATTATCGCCATCGCTATCGTCGTGATTCTGATTATTCTTTATATCGCTTTTGTTTTTCGTCATGTCCCCGGCGCGCATCGCGGCGGCGTCAATTCTTGGAAATACGGTTTGATCGCGATTCTGGCTTTAATTCATGACATCGCCATTCCGACCGGCGTGATGGCCGTGCTCGGTCATTATTACGGCGCGGAAGTGGACGCTCTGTTTCTAACCGCGTTGCTAACGATTCTTGGTTTGTCCGTCAACGACACGATCGTCGTTTTTGACCGGATCAGGGAAAATTTGAAACAAAATTCCAGCGAGCGTTTTGAAGAAGTTATCGGCCGGAGTTTGAACGAAACGATTGTTCGCTCGGTCAACACTTCACTGACTGTTATTCTGGCGCTCTTGGCCGTCTACTTTTTTGGCGGCGCCACCACCAAATACTTCGCGCTGATTATGGCGATCGGCATGTTCGTCGGCACTTACTCCTCAATCTTTATCGCTTCGCCGTTACTCGTCACCTGGCAGAAGTGGAGTGCCCGAAAAAATGGATAAATATGTCACCATTTGATAAATTTTTAGAAAAATTTGTCGGAAGTTTCAGTGGCAAAGACCCGATTATTTTTAGCGTTTTGGGCAATGTTTTTTCAATGAGAATTATCGGAAACAAAACGCACGGCGATCTTGCTGAAATTGCTCTCACCGAATACATAAATCAATATGTTGGTGGCTATTCAGCAAAACACACAGGCAAAGAAAAATTTAGAGCAAGGGAGTTTGAAGAAGACATAAGAATTATCGAAACCGCCAGCAAAGAAGAAATCCCAATAAGTATCAAAACTTATGGATTTGGCCCGCTTCAACTTTCTACCAATAAAGACAGTTCAATGTTTTTCTTTCTGCAAAAAGAAGTTGGCAAACGGGGGATAAGCGATATTGATAAGATAAAAGAAATTTTAGCCAATAAATGTTTTAAGGATTTTGGCTCTGTAAATGTTTTACCTTTGATTTATAACGAAAAGGAGATGAAGTTTAAGGTGATAGTTTTTGATTTACAAAAAGCGTATTCGTCTGTTAGAAAAATAAAATTTTTACCACCTCGTAAGATTGGTAGAAAAAAGACATTTCCAATTTATAAGTTTTTTGATAGTAAGGGTAATTATATTTTTGAGGTTAGATATGGCGATGCGAGAGCCAACGCGCTACAACGCGGAATGTGGACGCATACAGAAAACGCCGAACCATTTTTTAAGGAATTACTAGTTGGTGGTTATAGAATCAATGAACCACTCATTACTTTGATCGCTAAAATCCTCGTTTCTCGCAAAAATACTCACGAAAAAATACTCCAGCATTTTTTCAGTTTTTCAAAATAGATTGAAAGAAATAAAAATGCTAAAATGATACTAGAAGTTGAATCTAGTGATTTTAATCTATGGAAACTCAAGGTATAAAATATACTGGCTCTAAAAGGGAAATACTTCCTGTTTTGTTAGAGTTGATAAAACCGTTAAGCGTAAAGACGGTTTTAGATGGGTTTTCTGGTACGACAAGAATTTCTCAAGCATTAAAGCAAGCCGGCTATACTGTTTATGCTAATGACATTGCCAATTGGTCAAAAGTATTCGGCGAATGTTATTTATTGAACAAAAAACCGGCAAGTTATTATTTATCGCTTATAAATCATCTAAACAATTTGCCCGGAAAATACGGCTGGTTTTCTGAAAATTATGGTGGCGAGCCAAACGGCGGTTCCGCTATGCAGAAAGACGGCAGAAAAAGAATTTGGCAATTGCACAACACCAAAAAACTGGACGCAATAAGAGAGGAAATAGATAAAATTACCAATAACAAAATCGAAAAATCAGTATTGCTTACTAGTTTAATTATAGCGATGGATAAGGTTGATAGTTCTGTTGGCCATCAGGTTTCGTATTTGAAAAAATGGGCTCCCCGCGCCTACAACACAATGAAAATGGAAGTGCCTCGTTTAATCATTGACGACAAGCAACATCAAGTTTATCAAAAAGATATTTTTGATTTGGTAAATGACATTGAAGTTGATTTAGCGTATTATGACCCGCCTTATGGTTCTTCAAACGAGTTAATGCCGCCGTCTCGAGTGCGTTACGCTTCATATTATCACATTTGGAAAACTATTTGTTTAAATGATAAACCAAAATTAGTTGGCATGGCGAACAGGCGAGAAGATGTGAGCGATACGATCTCAAGTTCTATTTTTGAGGAATTTAGAAAAAATGACGATGGCCAGTATATCGTTATTGAAGCGATAGAAAGATTGATAAAAAATACACCGGCAAAATATGTTGTTTTGTCTTATAACAATAATGGCAGAGCCACCCTGCAAGCGATAAAAGAAATTCTGAAGAATTTAAAGAAAAAAGTTTCTATCATTGAAATGGATTACAAAAAGAATGTGATGGCGACAATTACCCGAACGACCAACGAATGGATAAATGAAACGAATGGAATCAACAAAGAATATCTATTCATAATCCATAAAAATGGAAAAACAGAAGTAATGTCTGAAATCAAAATTGAAAAAATTGATATTTACAATCCAGCGAATATAAATCAACAAGAATTAGTTTTTTCGGCCTAATTTGCAATTTCAAAAGGGTTTCTATATTTACTCGAAATGCACTGGGGTGGTGGTGAGTTTAGCGAGCCGCTCGCGGATGATCGGGTAAGCCGCGAGTGCCGGATCAATTTTCAAAATGTTTTGCGCCTCGGCGCGCGCCGCTTCCACCATTTTTAAATTCTGCAGAGTTTCCATTCCGAGATCCGAGAGTCCCCATTGCTTGCCGCCGGCGAGGGCGCCGGCGCCGCGCAATTTCAAGTCCAGTTCGGCTAGTTCAAAACCGTTCTTGGCATTCTTGATCGCCCGCAAACGCTCCACGGTTTTACCGGTTTGACTGTCGGTAAACAGAAAACAATAGGCCTGATCACTGCTGCGCCAGACGCGGCCGCGCAGCTGATGCAATTGTGCCAAACCAAAACGCTCCGCGCCTTCAATCACAATCACCGTCGCTCGCGGCACATTGACGCCGACTTCCACGACGGAAGTAGCGACCAAAATTTGAATTTTGCCGGCGGCGAAATCCGCCATCACTGCTTCTTTGTCTTTGGGTTTTAATTTACTGTGCACTAGACCAACCGTGAATTCCGGAAAAATTTCGGCTTGCAACCGCCGCGCCTCTTGTTTGGCCGACTTGGCGTAGAGGGCCAGTGTTTTTGCCGGGTCCGGCAAGTCAATGCGCGGACAAATCACATAACATTGCCGGTCGGCCCGCACTTCCTCACGAATTTTATCGTAAGCTTGCCGCCGCCGATCTTCCGTAATAATTTCCGTAATAATCGGCTTACGCCCGGGCGGCAGTTCATCAAGCAAGGTTAAATCAAGATCGCCGTAAACCGTGAGCGCCAAGGTGCGCGGGATCGGCGTGGCCGTCAGCGATAAAAGATGCGGCGCCGCTTGGCGATTCTTCTTGAGCAGAGCGGCGCGTTGGTTAACGCCGAAACGATGCTGCTCGTCAATCACCGCCAAAGCCAAATTTTTGAAAGTCACCGTTTTCTGGATGAGGGAATGCGTGCCGACTAAAATCGGAATCTCGCCGCTCGCGACCCACTTCAAGAGTTGGGGGCGAGAAATGTGGGTTGATTTATTAATGTCAATTTTTGATGGAAACTTCAAACACTCGCCGGCCGTGAGCAAACCGACGTTGATTGATCGGATGCCGGGCTGATTAAGCGGAAAATTTTTAATGAAGGAAATAAAATGCTGCCGCGCAAGAATTTCCGTCGGCGCCATAAAGGCCACTGCAAAACCGGACTGGACGGTAGCGTAAGCGGCCGCGGCGGCCACCACGGTTTTACCGGAACCGACATCACCCTCCAATAAGCGCAACATCGGCCGGTCAGTTTTAAGATCGGCGATAATTTGCTTAATCGCGCGAGCTTGGGCGGCGGTTAAAGCAAAAGGCAAACGGCGGAGAAAAGTGGCCAAAGCTTCAGCGGTAATGATCAGGCGATTGGCCGCGTTTTTCTGATAATTATTTTTGTCGTTCAAGCGCGTCAGCTGGATAAAAAATATTTCTTCAAAGGCAAAACGTTTGCGCGCCGCGCGCCAGTCCTTTTCGTTCCGCGGTTGGTGAATGAGCGCCAGCGCCGATTCAATCGCCGGCAGATGATAGCGCACGCGGAGCGGCTCAGGTAGGGGATCGGTGAATTTTTCAGCCCAGCCGGCCAGCAGTAATTGTTTAATGGAATGTTCAAACCATAAACTGGAAACGCCGCGCGTCTCGGAGTAAATCGGCCGGAGTAACGCCAGCGCGGTTTCAGCGGTTTGGAACAACGGCGCGCCGATCAGGCGAGAGGCGTCGCTCCCCATCATAATTTCAAACGACGGATTGGCGAAATAAAGCTCTTTTTTTCGTTCCGAGAGCTTGCCGGACAATTTGACCCATTGCTCCTCGTAAATTTTTTTGGCGAGATAGGCCTGATGGAACCAGATCGCCTTAATCCGTCCCGTGGCGTCTTCAATTATGACTTCGGCTAAGGGAATCTTTTTGCGCCAGGCTTTAATCATTTTGACGCTCTTCACTTGACCGATCACCGCCGCCATTTCGCCACCGCGCAATTCGCCGATGGCTTTTTCGCGCGCCGGCAGTTCATAACGAGCGGGGAACTGGTAAAGCAAATCGCGGACGGAGGTGATATTCAATTTGGCCAAACCCTGCCGTTGGGCGGGTTTTAATCGGAAAATTTGGTCAATCGGATCGGTGATAGATTTCTCCACGAGCTTATTATAACATTAGCCGGATGATCAGAAACTTGGTTTTTATCTTTTTAATCGGCGGTCTGTCATTTGGTTTTATTTTAATTGCCCGGAATCAACCGTCGGGAAATCAATTCCCTCCCGTGCCGGATAATCAAACGGCGGAAATAATTAAACCAAAGATTGAAAAATTAATCTGGACGCCAGCTACGACCACTGCACCATGGTCAACGCGCGATGCCGCCGCCACTTTTATCTGGCAAGATAAACTTTGGTTGACTGGTGGTTTGAATGGTCGTCAAGCGATTGCCAATAATGTGCCCTACTGGGAACTACCGCACTTTAATGATGTTTGGTCTACTGTTGATGGCAGTAATTGGCGGGAAGAAACCGTGCGCGCGGCCTGGCCGGCGCGTCGGTCAATGTCCATTATTCCTTTTGCCAATAAACTCTGGTTGCTCGGCGGCTGGAGTCCAATCAGCGGTTACGGGAGCGACATCTGGACTTCGCTTGATGGGGTTGAGTGGATTAAAGAGAAAAATCAGGCTATTTTCCCGCCGCGGGAAGGACAAGCAGTGGTGGAATTTAAAAATCAACTTTGGCTTACGGGAGGTGTCGAATTTGATAAACGACAAACTTACAACGATGTTTGGACTTCAGTTGATGGTTTGAATTGGACGCTGGCCACGACCACGGCCCCCTGGTCGTCGCGTTACGATCACGCGGTCGCTGTGTTCCATAATAAATTATGGCTGAGTGGCGGCGTTGCTCTGGGGGGTGAAGGGAAAAGTGATCTTTGGTCGTCGGCGGATGGGACAACTTGGACGCTGGAAACTGATCAGGCGCCGTGGGGCAAACGGCACGGCCACGCGCTCGTTGACTGGCCCGCCCCTCTCGGTTCGGGTAAACAAAATAAGCTCTGGCTCATCAGTGGTTGGA
The DNA here is from genome assembly GCA_036516635.1 of Minisyncoccota bacterium. Taxonomy (GTDB): domain Bacteria; phylum Patescibacteriota; class Minisyncoccia; order Phycocordibacterales; family JACOZG01; genus JACOZG01. The sequence goes on from DATECC010000013.1 coordinate 8,864, forward strand.
ACACCGAGGCAAACGACGGCGCCAATGATGTCTGGTCCTCGGTTGACGGAAAAAATTGGATGAAAGAAGAACCCGCGCCGTGGCGCGGGCGCGAAGACCACGCCGCCGTGATTTTCAAAAACGATCTCTGGTTATTTAGCGGGATGGACGGCGATTGGCGCTGGCGCAATGATATCTGGCGCGGGCAACTTGTAGAAACGGAAGAGTAGGGTAAAATAGAGAGATGAATGAAAATACAAACAAAATAGCGGCAAGTGGATTAAATAATGTTTTAAGCGGTATCGGAATATTTATTCTTGGGATACCATTAGCCACTTTCCTTATTGGTCCTGGTTTAATGTCTGATCTCGGGCCGGGAGGAACATGGTTTAAGCGAGCATTGATAATGTCCATAATAGTAATTATTGCTTATGGAATATTTGGTTTTATTCTCGGAAAAATTAAACCAACCATAGTTTTGATCCACAGGGTCTTTTTATTTTCTTGCCGGTAATTGTCCAATAATTATTGGGCCATTAAGCTCGTATTTAGGTTCACGTAGTCGAAAAAGTTGAGTGGAGTTTTATCCCCTTGACGCCAGTTTTGGGTAGTATATACTACCCGCTATCAGTATGTTAATGAATGAGAATAAATTTGGGCGGAAAAAGTAATCCGGCGTCTTTCTGTATTACTTCAACCGCCCAAAAGGGCGGATTTTTTACGGTTTGGCCAGTTTTTTGACAATTGAATCCCCATCCCAATCGCAAATTAGAGGGGTCTTTAGTAGCGGTCGGAGATGGGACGCAATCATAAAAGTTAATTAAAGTGGTTTTTAAATTTCCCAATGGGAAATTAAGAGCAGACGGTGGATTCCTTGATTCCAAAAGGCGATGAAGGACGCGGCGTGGCGGCGATACGCTTCGGGGAGGTGCCTAGCAACCTTTGATCCGGAGATGTCCGAATGGGGAAACCTTTCCAACTTTTTGTTGGAAAGTCTCGCATAGCGAGACAGCATACCCGGGGAAGTAAAACATTTCAGTACCCGGTGGAAGAGAAAATAATAATGATTCCCTTAGTAGCGGCGAGCGAACCGGGAAGAGCCCAAACTTGTTTATAGTCGCAAGATTATGAATGAGGGTTGTAAGGGAGTGATTCCTGCTTACATCTGAAAAGTTGTGGCGGGGGGAAGTTAAAAAATAGATTGTTAATCAAATCGGCTGGAAAGCCGAGCCAGAGCGGGTGACAGCCCCGTAGGTAAAAATAATCTATCTTCTTAGTCACTCTGCTTGAGTACCTCAAGACACGAATACCTTGAGGGAATCCGCGAGAACTAACTCGCAAGGCTAAATACTTTTGGAGATCGATAGTGAACAAGTACCGTGAGGGAAAGGTGAAAAGCAGCCCGGTGAGGGCGTTGAAATAGACCATGAAACTGTCTGCTTACAAGGAGTGGGAGTCCCGCTTCGCGGGATGACCGCGTGCCTATTGAAGAATGAGCCAACGAGTTTATTCGTATTGCCGTCCCGATGCAAATCGGGACAAGACTAATCCCGCTACGCGGGAGGAGTCATAGGGAAACCAAGTGTGAATAGCGCGCTGATGTAGTACGAATAAGACCCGAAGCCAGGTGAGCTTGCCATGGGCAGGATGAATCCGCCGTAATTGGCGGAGGAGGTCCGAACCGGTTAGCCGTGCAATACTATCGGATGACCTGTGGTAAGGAGTGAAAAGCTAATCGAACTTGGTAATAGCTGGTTCTCTCCGAAATAGCTTTTGGGTTAGCGTCTGATGGACCCCTCGGGGGTAGAGCACTGGAAGAGCTGAACAGGAGGAAACTTCATCAGCTTTATCAAACTCCGAATACCGAGGATTTCCGCCGCAAGGCGGATAAAATTATCAGGCAGTTAGACTACGGGGGCTAAGCTCCGTCGGTCGAAAGGGAAACAGCCCAGGATCTCCATCTAAGGTCCCTAAATTCAAGCTAAGTGCGTCTTAAGGAGGTGAAATTTCTCTGACAATGAGGAGGTTGGCTTAGAAGCAGCCACCCTTTAAAGAAAGCGTAATAGCTCACTCATCCAGAGATTTTGCGCCGCAGATAATCGGGGCTAAGCTTGATACCGAAGATGAGGTCCCGATGCCCGCAAGGGGATCGGGAGGTAGGAGAGTATTCTCATCCGCCATGAAGCCCACGCCGTGAGGCGGGGTGGAGCGTTGAGAAGTAAGAATGTTGGCACAAGTAACCACAATCTCGCTGAAAATGCGAGACGCCGAAAGACTAAGGTTTCCTTGGCAATGATTTACAACCAAGGGTTAGTCGGGCCTAAGGTGATGGCGAAAGCCGCAACCGATGGACACACGGTTAATATTCCGTGACTTTTTCGGATTTTGATGAGAGGACGAAGTTGAGTACGCCGGGCAGATTATTGGATTTCTGTTCGTATCGTAAACAGGCGCTTTTGGCAAATCCGGAGCGCGGCCTTCAGTGGCAACTGCCAGCGATGCGGAAATGTTTCGCTAAGGCGGAACAGATTCGGCTGAGCCAGCTTCCGAGAAAAATCTCTAAAATTAAATTCGAAAAAACCGTACCGTAAACCGACACAGGTAGTCAGGTCGAGTAGACCAAGGCGAACGAGTGATTGCTCCTCAAGGAACTCGGCAAAAAAGCGGCCGTAAGTTAGCGATAAGGCCTACCGATCTGGTGGCTGGACTCTGGTAACTAGTAACTAGCTACTGGAAACCAGCTACTAGATTGGTCGCAGCGAAAGTTTCTCTGGCGACTGTTTATCAAAAACACAGCTCCCTGCAAACTCGCAAGAGGAAGTATAGGGGGTGACGCCTGACCAATGCCAGAAGGTCAAACATGGTCGTTGCTCTGCATCGCAAGGTGTGGGGTGGTGAACTTTGTAAGCCCTGGTGAATGTCGGCGATAACTATAATCGTCCTAAGGTTTCTTGACTTAATTTTTAGGTAATTTCTTATTTTTTAGGTCAAGAAAGGATTGGGACGATTGTAGAGATAAACAGTTAAACAAAGATAAGATAAGGAAAAGTAGTTGCCCGTCCACTGAATTGGTGGATGTCTGACTGACTATATGCTGAGAAATCTGTGCATAAAAAGCTGTAGTATTGAGTACTACTTATGATATAATTTAGATATGACGCATGCGTCCTTGTCTAAAAATCATAGTAAAAAAGTATCTCATGCAGAAAATCAGCAGGAAAGATTGATAATGATTGGTTGGATGATTGGTTTTGTAGATGGCGAAGGTTGTTTTTCAATCAATTTTATAAAACAACCAAATCGAATAGAAAAAGATAGAATTCGCAAAGGGTACAAAACCGGATATCAGATATCCCATGAATTCGCGATTACGCAAGGCGAAAGCAGTTTAGAAAGCTTAGAAAAAATAAAAGATTTTTTCAAGGTTGGAAATATCTATGTAAACAAAAGATACGATAACCATAAGGAGCATCTATACCGCTATGTTGTAAGAAAAAGAGAAGATTTAGTGAATGTTATTATCCCCTTTTTTGAAAAGTATAAGCTAAGGACTTACAAAAAGGAGAATTTTGGAACATTCGCTGTGTGTATGAACGAGATTGGAAAGGGCGCACATCTTACTCTGAAAGGATTTGTTAGAATCGCCAAGCGAACGGAAAACATGAATCATAAGAAAGATCGATCACAAATTATTAAAATCCTCAGAAACCAAACGTCAGCATCGCGTAGACGATGAAGATAGAGTTCGTTCCACATAGCGATATGTGATTGACAACTAGCGAAATTCCTTGTCTGGTAAGTTCAGACGTGCACGAATGGCGTAACGACTGGAGAACTGTCTCGAGGAGCAGCTCGGTGAAAATACAATACCGGTGAAGATGCCGGTTACCTGCAGATAGACGAAAAGACCCCGGAAGCTTTACTGCAACTTGATATTGAGCTTAGATTTTACTTGCGTAGCATAGGTGGGAGACTTTGATCTCGTCATTTCGGTGGCGATGGAGTCGTCAGTGAAATACCACTCTGGCCAAATCTAAGTTCTAACCCGTCCCGTAAAACGGGGCAGAGACAGTATCTGGTGGGTAGTTTGTTTGGGGCGAATCCCTCCTAAAGAGTAACGGAGGGGCCTAGTAAGGTTCTCTATCCGCCGATGGAAATGGCGGAGATAGGGCAATGCCATAAGAGAGCTTAACTGCAAGACGGGCAGGTCGAGCAGATGCGAAAGCAGAGCATAGTGAACCGATGGTCACGCATTAGACGCGACCAGAGATTAACGGATAAAAGCTACTCCGGGGATAACAGGCTAGTTCCGCCTAAGCGTCCATAGCGACGGCGGAGTTCGGCACCTCGATGTCGGCTCAACTTATCCTGGTGGTGAAGAAGCTACCAAGGGTTTGGCTGTTCGCCAATTAAAAAGTTACGTGAGCTGGGTTCAAACCGTTTAGTAGC
>DATECC010000014.1:0-2778 GCA_036516635.1 Minisyncoccota bacterium
CCCAATCGCTGATAGATCGTTTCGAAGTATTCTAGACTAACTCGACGACCCCAGTCATACAATCGATTTACTGCTTCGTTGGATCGTTCATAAATCAATTGATTCAAATCTCGCAAACTATTCTGCCAATTATCTTTACCGGTAGTCGGTTCAGTTGCCCCAGCGACGTATGCTCGCCCCAGAAAAGCCGCCTTCTCCGCCAACGGGACATTATCTTTCGGAAAATTTGTCTCTTCCAACCTCATGCCGTAAAGCGCCTTGGCCACATGTAAGCCGACATCGCCCTGATAACAGGCGCGTTTGACGGCCGCGCCTTGAAATTCAATCAGCCGTGAGATCGTCTCGCCGATTGCGTTGGACATCAGATGGCCGATGTGAAATTCCTTGAACGGATTGGGATCGGTGTATTCAATGATCACTTTCTGCGCCAGCCACGCGCAGCCGCGGCCGTAATCATCTCTTTCGCTTAAAATTTTCTTCAGGGCGGCGTTAAAAAACTCCGGCGCGAGAAAAAAATTGATGAATCCGGCGCCGGCCACTTCAACTTTTCCCAACCAGGGACTCACCTTAAGGTGTCCTGAAGGTGAGTCCTTAACATTAAAAATGTGTTGAACAATTTGCTTGGCAATGTCGTTGACCGGCCGTTGGCTAACTTTGGCCAAAATTAAAGCGACATTCGCGGCGTAGTCGCCATGGCTTAAATTTGCCGCGGCGACAACGGAAAAATCCACGAGCGGAAAATTTAATTCAGTTAAAGCGTCGGCGAGCAGTTTTTTAATTTCGGCGATCATTTTATTTTAAGTTTAAGACATCGCGGACCGCTTGCCAAACTTCGGTCTTGACTTGTTCCAGCGACTGACTGGCATCAATAATCCGATGCGGCTTGTTTTTTACATATTCCAAAAAACCTCGTCGGACCCGCCGATGATAATCCAAATTTTGATCGTCAAAAACGGTCGTCGCCTGTCGGCGGTTTTGAATCCGGCGGGCGGCGGTTCGTGGATCAAGATCCAAAATCAAATACAAGGCCGGTTGAACTTCAGCGGTCAAAATTCGGCGATGCAAGATTTGAAAAAGGAATCGGAGATTGGAAAGTTTTCGGGCGGCGACTTGGTAGGCAAAAGTGGAACCGACAAAACGGTCGCAAATGATACGACGGCCAGCCCGCAGCGCCGGTCGCACTACCCGCGCCAAGTGATCTACCCGATCGGCCGTAAAGAGCAATAATTCAAACAACGGATCAAAAGAAGAATTCTTGGCGAGCAATATTTCTCTCAATCGCGAGCCGGCCGCCGTTGCGCCCGGCTCGCGGGTAAAAATTACCGGTTGGTCGGCAAGTTTTTTCTTTAAAAATTCAATGACGGTGCTTTTGCCGGTGCCGTCGCCGCCGTCAATGACGATAAATTTGCCTTTTTTATTTCGGGGCATTTCTTAAAATCCGATCAATCCGGCGGGCGCTGGCGATAAAATCTTTTTCCTTTTTGCCGCGCGAGGTTTCCGCCGCCGTGCCGAGCCGGATGCCGGAAGGGTCCGCCGGCGATCGGGAGTCAAACGGAATCGTATTTCTATTAACAATAATCCCCTGTTGTTCCAAGAGCGCGCTCGCCACCTGGCCAGAAATTCCCTTGCCGCCCAACCAGGTATCCAGCAAAATCAGATGGCTGTCCGTGCCACCGGCGACCAGACGCCAACCGAGACGGGTCAGTTCCGCGGCCAGCACGCGCGCGTTTTTCACCACTTGTTTGGCGTATTGCCGGAAAACGGCTGAAGCCGCTTCTTTCAGCGCGACGGCAACGGCGGCGATTTGATTTAAGTGCGGCCCGCCCTGGAGCCCGGGGAAGACCGCCTTGTCTATTTTTTTATTTAACTCCCGATTATCAATTTTAGAAAAAATCAACGCCGCGCGCGGCCCGCGCAGGGTCTTATGCGTCGTCGTCATCACGACATCGGCAAAAGGAAATGGGCTCGGATAAACGCCGCCGGCCACCAGGCCGGCGAGGTGAGACAGATCAACCAGAAGATAAGCGCCAATGGTGTCGGCAATCGCGCGGAATTTTTGCCAATCAATAATTCGCGGATAAGCGGTGTAGCCCGCCACAATCAGGGCGGGTTTTTCGCGCTGCGCGATTTGTTCAATTTCATCATAAGCCAACTGTTCCGTCTGACGGGACACATAATAATAAACCGGCGTCCAAAATTTGCCGGTGATGGAAACTTTATGTCCGTGCGTCAGATGACCGCCCTGATTTAGCGCCAGTCCCATAATTTTTCCGCCCTTTTCCACCAGGGCCAGATACACCGCCAGATTGGCCGGCGAGCCGGATAACGGCTGGACATTCACGCTCCAGTCGATCGGTTTTAATTTGAACAATTTCAGCGCGCGCTGGCGGCAGAGATTTTCAATTTTGTCCGAATTTTCATTGCCGCCGTAGTAGCGATGAGCTGAATACCCCTCGGCGTACTTGTTCGTCAATTCCGAACCGAGCGCCGCGAGCACATCCTTGGACACATAATTTTCCGAGGCGATTAAATTGATCACCCGCTTCTGCCGCTTCTTCTCGGCCGTTATCAGCCGTTCAATTTGTTTGTCGTTCATAAAATTATTTTTTCTCCCGAATATCTTGCTTGCCCCTTCTAATATCCCAATCGTCCGGATCAAGATCAGAATGGAGTTTGAGAAGCGGAAATCGCCGGCGCAAGAATTTGTCCATTTTATGCGCCACGCGCCGGAGCGTCGGATGGACCATTTTGCCAGAACGCAACTCCACCACATAGACC
>DATECC010000015.1:0-3498 GCA_036516635.1 Minisyncoccota bacterium
AACCGCTTGATATTACCGGCAATCTCCCGTTTCAACGCTCCCTCAATTTTCAGGCCCTCAATCAATTTGCGAATCGCCGTTTCTTCGGCGGCGGTGACGGCGTTGGCGCGCTTACTGACGTCAACTTTGGCTTGCGCCAAAATTTCCAGCGCGCGCCGCCGGCCGATACCGTAGATCGCCGTCAAGGCAATATTTAATTGTTTCCCGTCTGGTAAGGTGACGCCGGCAATACGCATAAAAAAATAAAATGATTAGGCCTGCTTTTGTTTATGGCGCGGCTTGGTGCGGCAAAAAATATACAGATGGCCTCGACGTTTGACCATCCGGCAATTGGCACAACGTTTTCTAATCGCCGCTTTGATTTGCATCAATTTATAATCGCTTGATAATTCGCGCCTTGCCGCCGTAAGGATCCAGCCAGAGTTCAACCCGGTCGCCGACCAGCACCTTAATGCGATGCAAACGCATCCTGCCGGCGAGATAAGCCAAAATCGGCTCACCGGTGGAGTCTAGAACCACCCGAAACAAAACATTGGGCAACGCCTCGACGACCACGGCAGTAACTGAATCATTGGGTTTTTGCTCCATTCTGGATCTCGCGGCGATTTAGGCCTATAAAATTAGACTAACAAAAATTAGATTAGCGGTCAAATTGGTCAACCAGAATTTCAATCTTGTCGGCTTCCGATGGAAAACGTCTCAACCAGAACGGTCGGATCACTGGTTCAATATGAACCAGACTTGGAAACTTCAAAAAGACCGCTTGATAATCTTCCTGACTGACGCCAGCCAGCGCCTTTTGCAGTGCCGAGCGGTCAAATTGCCAAATCAGCCGAGCCGAGCCGCTGATTTTTATTTCCACTTCTTTAGCGGTTAACGGGTCAAAATCTTCCGTCTTTAACACCTCAAATTTCAAATCGTCAAAATTAGCGATCTCGACTTCCTCACCGCCGTAGTCCGCCAGCGTCAGCGCGGCCAAAGATCGGCTTAATTGGCGGCGGGAAAAAATCAACGCGGTTAATTCGCCGTCCAGCGCCAAGGTTAAAGTTTCCGGTGTTTGATTTTCCGTCCGGCTTGAAAATTTGAAAAATTGACCGGCGGCAAAAGTCAGGAAGCCGTCGGGCATCGCGGCCGCCGCTTCGGCCGACAAATTGGCCCGCAGTCGTTCAGTCAATTCCCGTTCGGCTTTTTCCCGATCGGCCGGCGAAACAATGGCGCGATCGCCGACAAAACCGCCGGTAAACGGCGCCAAGCCGCGCGCGGTGATCTTGTCAAAGCGCGCCTCGCCCTTGAAAGCCGGCAGTGTCAAATCTCCAACTTCACCGTTAAATTCCACGCCGGGTTTATCGGCATCCACGGTCGTTTCAATCTCGCCGGTGGTCATTTTACCGCCGGCTAAAACATAACCCGGCACCATTATTTCTTTTGGTAAACGGTAGATTCGGCCGGTCGTGTCTTGGAAACGAGTGGTGGCGACTAACTTCTGCGGTCGGGGGCTGTAGCGATTAATAATCAAAATCCGGCCGGTCGCTCGCTCGGTCGCCGCTTTTTTCTCACTGGCCGTGATCGTCGTTTCTTCAGTTGCTTGCACCGTCATTGTCTGGTAGCTGATTTTGGCTGTCGGCTGGACCGTCGTTTCTGCCGTTACCGCCGCCGCGCTGACCCGCAAAGTTTTGGCCAATTTTAGAGTGGCTTTTTTCGGTTCAACTCTCACTTGGGCTTGGGCAAAATATTGAGAGGCAAAGTAGAGCGCCGGCAGGCCGAAAATAATCAGCAACAAAAAAAACCACAGCCAGCCGCGACCGCGGCGGCGCCGCGGTCGCGGCGATTCAATCGCGTCATTACTGGTCGCGCGCGGCCGCGGTAAAATTTCCGCCAGGCGACGTTTGGGTTGTTTAATATCTTGAATCAATTCCCTACCCATACTTGTGGAGTGCCATTAATTTATCACAAAAAATTATTTCCAACAACAACGGCAGATCAAAATTAGCTGGAATGCCGCGCGTCCGGCCGGCCGCGGAAAAAGTCTGGTCGGTTAATAAGGTCGGCCTGATGCCTTTTTCGGAAATCAAAAGATCTCGATATGACGCTTGTTTGATCCAATCCAAAAAAATGGTGGCGGTTTCCGGATCGCCGACCGCCAAAAGTTTATTCGTCCCCAAATGTGTTTCAATCAAAGTGGCCAATACTGTCTTAAACTGCGTCAACCACTCTTCGCCGGCGGCGAGGAGAGTTGCGAGTATTTGCTTGCCGGCCAGCTGACTATGCCCGCCGCGCCGATAAATTTTTAGGGCCGAAAGCGCCTCCTCCGGCACCGTCTTAAATGTTTCGGTCAGCCGGCGAATTAGAAAATTCCGCCCCAGCGGAAACGAGACGGTTTCCCACAAAATCCCTTGAGCCATTAGAGAAATTTCCGTAACTTCGCCGCCCAAATCCAACAAGAGAGTATTCTCCGCCGCGCGGCTAAGGTGCCGATCATCGGCCGACAAATCGCGCGCCAGCGCGTAAAAAGCGAACGAAAAAGAGTGGAATACCGGCCGCGCGTGGGGCAACCCGGCGCGAAACAATTCGCGGAAACGGTCCAGCACTTTCCGCGAACCGACGCTTAAATAATGGTTGATTTCAATTTCCCGCGCTTTCTGGCCGAAGGGCGAATGGGTTTCGTAGCGATTGAGTTTTACTTGCATAATTTTTCGCTCAATCAATTCGTGGGCGTCGTTTGGAATTTCGCGGTAGAGCGGCGGGACGCTGGCCTGAAATTGGCGCAAATCGTCTGCCACCAGATTTTCAATCAATTGTTTAGTGACGGTTACCGGCGCCGGCCGTTCGTGTTTAACGGTTCGTGTCTGCGAGGCATAAAAAGGCGCGGCCAAAAAACAAGTCAGACTGTTCGGTCGGGGGGCATTGGTCAGCAATTCCGTCAAAACTTGTTTCAACGCCGCGACCAAATCGCCGAAAAATCGGTCCAAATTAAAATTAGTTTGAGAACTGATTTCGCGACGGCTGGTTTTCAGCAGAGTTGAGCCGACGGTGCAATTTTTCGGATCAAACTTCGGCTCCACCAGCGCGCCGCTGACACAATCGCTGCGAAGATCAATAACCAGCGCCGGTTTGGACATAGGGTAAGTATAACATTAAAAATCAGATTATTTAATCCAGAGTGGCTTTAATCCGCCTGATGCCGGCGGCGACGGCTTCGTCTTTGATGATTTTAAACCGGCCGAGTTCGCCGGTCCGGGTCGCGTGCGGCCCGCCGCAAAATTCCGCGCTGAACATTTTTCCATTTTCATCCTCAATAAAATAAACCGCTACCGTCTCGCCGTACTTCTGGCCGAATTCCTTTTCGGCGCCGAGTGTTTCCGCCTCGGCGCGCGGCATTTCTTTTCTGATCACCGGTCGGTCGGCGGCAATTTTTTCGTTCACAATTTTTTCCACCGCCGGCGTTTCTTCAACCGTTAATTTGCGATCAAAAGTGAAATCCAGCCGCAATCGTTCTTG
>DATECC010000016.1:0-3170 GCA_036516635.1 Minisyncoccota bacterium
GACAGAAATGCTCCGCGGTTTATCCGGTGTTTCGGACCGTGCCGCGGACCGCGACCGTCGCCCGCGCCGCGTTGACCGAATTGCTCAAGGGACCGACGCCGGCGGAAGTAGCCAACGGCGCTTTCACTTCGCTTAATCCGGAAGTTAAGTTGCAAAATCTGACGCTAACCAACGCCGTCGCCCGCGCCGATTTCAGCCGCGAGTTGGAATTGAGCGCCGTTGACGCTTGCGCCGCCGCCGCCAGCCGCACGCAGATTATGGAAACCCTAAAACAATTCCCGACCGTTAAGTCAGTCGTCATCTCCGTTAACGGCGTGCCAGCCGAGGTACTCTAAATTTGAAATTCAGATTGACAAACGTTAATTCACAGGTAAGATAACAGCCAATGAGTCTTAGTGTTTATTTAAAGGAAACGAAAAGTGAACTGAAACAGGTGAACTGGCCGACGCGGCGGCAAGCGGCGAATTTCACTTTTCTGGTCATCGGCTTTTCGTTTTTGGTGGCGGCGCTTTTGGGCGTCTTTGATTTCGTCTTCGTGTCGCTCTTGGAATTGCTGGTTTAATTGATCAATCGCAATGAAACAGATTTTACAACCCGAACGCAATTGGTACGCCGTCCACACTTACGCCGGTTACGAGAACACCGTGGCGCGCAATTTGCGCCAGCGGATTGAGTCGCTCGGGATGGAGGACAAAATTTTCAATGTCATTGTGCCAGTGGAGAAAAAAGTGAAAATCAAAAGCGGCAAGCGCCAGACGATTGAAGAAAAAATTTATCCCGGCTATGTGCTCGTGGATATGATTGTGACGGACGATTCTTGGTACATCGTCCGCAACACACCGCGCGTGACCGGCTTCGTCGGCGCCGGCGTGGTGCCGGTACCGCTCAATAAAGCGGAAGTGGACACCTTGTTTAAGTTGATGGGCGAGACGACGGTCAAACATAAAATTGATTTAATCGTCGGCGAAGCGATTCAAATCACCGACGGGCCGTTCAAGGATTTTGAGGGCAAGGCGGCGGAGATTGACGAAAATCGCGGTAAGGTAAAGGTGCTGGTCTCGATGTTCGGCCGCGAAACGCCAGTGGAGTTGGATTTCTTGCAAGTTAAAAAAATTTAGACCAGATACCAATATACGAATGGTGAAATTATGAAAAAGATAGAAAAGAAAATCAAGTTACAAATTCAGGCGGGCAAAGCCACTCCGGCGCCGCCGGTCGGCACGGCGCTCGGCCCGGCCGGCGTCAACATCGGCGATTTCGTCAACAAATTCAACACCGCGACGAAAAATCTGGGCGATGACATTATTCCGGTGGAGTTGTCCGTTTATTCGGACCGGAGTTTCGATTTTATCTTAAAAACACCGCCGGCCTCGCGCCTGTTATTGAAAGCGGCGGGGATAGAAAAGGGTTCGGGCAAGAATCTGGTCAGCCGCGCCGGCAAGGTCACCAAAGCCCAGATCAAAGAAATCGCCGAACGCAAATTGCCGGACCTGAACACCGATAATCTGGAAACGGCGATGTCTATTATTGAAGGCACCGCCCGCTCCATGGGGCTGGAAGTGGCGAGATAGTTTAACTTTTTTTCTTAATTTCAAAATCTTGGTGTAGCCGCGGGAGCATCGTCTCCGGCCGCCAGGATTTTTTGATTTTTTGGAGATCAACCTCCGATTGGTATTTGCCGGTTTTGGTATAATCGTTTTTCAAAATCTCGCCGGTGTAGAAAAAAACAATTTGAGCGATGCGCATATTCACCACCAACGGAATCGCGTAATGGCGCGAGCTGTTCGTAATTTCCATCGTCCAGCGGCTGGTAAAACCGACATCGCCCCAACCGGCGCACTTGCAGACCGAGACGAAAACGCGACCGAGCGACGAACGCGCTTTCATCATTGTCGTGATAACCCTCCGCCCACCGATGAATTCATTGGTGTGGGCTAGAATCGTTTCCCCCGGTTCAATCAAGATCACTCGGTCATCGGGCTTGATCCCACTCCATTCGAAAGCGGCGAAATGTTTAAACACGCCCTTCGCTTTTTGGGCGCGAAGCGCTTTTGTTCCCCAAACATAATCGGTGTGTTTCTTGTTAAAAATATTATAGTGATTCAAATAATAATTCGGCGGCTGTTCGCGGAAAAACCACTCGCCCAGCGTCACATCGTAACTGGAGGTGCTCAAATGCGCCCGCTTAAACGGCTCAATGACGATATTACCGCGCTTTTTCTCTTCTAAAATCTTTTTGTCCGACAGTGCCATAATAGATTAAGATATGCTACCGTGAGGTAAATTGCAAACGATGAAAATTTTCATCTACGACGAGTTTAATCCCGAGGACACGGCGATGATGCAGGCGCTGTATTCGCGCAGTGCGGCGAGCGTGACCGAACATGTTGAAAAAGTCAAACAAACCGGCTCAGGCAAGTTTATGGAAAAATATTATGTCGGCTACGGCCACGCCTCCATCGCCGATTGCGGTTCCACCACTATTTTTATTGAAGGCGTATCCATGCTCGTCGCCAAGGCGGTGGAAGATTGGCCGCTTTATTCCGGTCAGGAAACCAGTTCGCGCTACATTGATTTCACGCGGCAACCGATTATTGATCCGCTCGGCACTATCGGCTCAAAAAAAATTCTGGATCGCTGGCTGGAATTTTATGTCAACGCCCAAACGCCGGTGGGGGAACATTTACGGATCAAATATCCGCGCCGGTCGGATGAAGACGAAACCGTGTACGAACGCGCGGTGAAAGCGCGCACTTTTGATATCCTCCGCGGCTTTCTGCCTGCCGGCATCACCACGCAACTTTCTTGGCATACCAATTTGCGTCAGGCCTGGGACAAACTGGCACTCTTGCGGCATTGGCCTTTGCCCGAAGTTCAAGAAACGGCCAAACTCATTCATTCTCAATTACAGGCGAAATATCCGTCCAGTTTCAGTCATCAACTTCACGCCGGACAGGAACGATATTGGAAATTTTTGGACGACAAACATACTTTTTATCTGGAAAAGAAATATGCTGGCGATTTTTCGGCAATGACCAACATTAAGCCGGCCGCGCTGGAACACTATCGCGATATTTTGCGCCAACGGCCGGCGAGAACCAATCTACCCCACTTTTTAACCCAGCTCGGCACCTGCACTTTTAATTTTCTGTTGGACTTTGGTTCCTTCC
>DATECC010000017.1:0-2002 GCA_036516635.1 Minisyncoccota bacterium
TTAATTTTGGCGAATTACTGATCTTGGGAGCGACGATTTTATGGGCGGTGGAAAATATTATCGCCAAAAAAGCTTTAGCCGAGATTTCCAGTCTGACCGTCGCTGGCAGTCGAATGATCGGCGGCGCCGTTCTACTGACCGGTTATCTGGCGCTCGTCGGCGATCTCGGCGGAGCGGCCGAACTTTCCGGCGCCAATTGGGGCTGGATTTTATTGACCGCCGGTCTGCTCGTCGGTTATGTTCTGACTTGGTACACCGCACTCCAGCGCGCGCCGGCGACTTATGTCGCCGCCCTACTGGTGCCGGCGACACTCGTGACCAACATTCTGGCCGCCATTTTCACCACGCGCGCTTTTTCCTTCGGCGATCTGGCAATGACAATCTTATACGCCGGAGGAATTATTTTGCTGATTTATTATTCCCAATTGACTTTCAAAAAATGCGAGCCGCAACTCATGCACGGGTCGTAGGCCCGAATCAGTTTTTCAATTTCCGGCGGGATTTTCTCCGGCGCGGTATTTTGATCAACCAATTCTTGCACTAATCGGGCAATGTCCCGTTCAATATTGATTTGATTTTGGCCGGTCGGCACCACCACCTCCCCGGCTATGACTTTACCGTCTGCGCCGATGACCAATTTATGATAGAGCGTGCCGCGCGGCGCTTCAATCACCCCGACGCCGACGCTTTCTTTCACCTCAAACCGAAGCACCGGTTCCGGCCTAAAAGTATTATTTGAAAGAATCTCCACTGATTCATCCACTGAGTGCAGGATTTCCACGGCTTGAGCGACATTATTTAAAAAAATATCGGTGGCCGGAAAAAGTTTTAAGACTTCGGCCAGCGATTCTTTGGTTTTAGGATGGAGTTTATCTTTCGCTAAATTCAGGCGGGCCAGCGCGCCGACCATATAACCCTCGCCCTTATAGGTGTAGGCCGAGGCTTGAGAATATGGCAAAACGACATGTTCCAGATGCGCCCGAAATTCACTTTCGTCATAGACTTCGCCGGTGCTGGTCATAATCCGGCCTTCCAAGTAACCGAAACGGTTGTTTGGAATCAGCGCCATATATTTCGTTTGCCGGTCAAAATGAAACGGCGCGTTTTTAAATAATTCCACCAGACGGAGCACCGCCGGCCGAACCGCCCGAAGTTTTTCAACCGCTTCGGCGATTCCAGTCGGCGCCGGAAATTTCAGAAAACCGCCGATGACCGGATAAGTGGCGTGAACGCTCCGGCCGGCGATCAAGGTCGCCAGAAAATTGCCGGCCGACTTGACCGCAAAACCGTCGTGAAGCAATTGATGTTCGGCGGGAATATTTTCGTCCAGATCAAGAAAAGCGTCCTTGCCGAAAATATCCGGCAGCGAAAACAAATAAAGATGCAGCGCGTGGTCGCGGATCATCAAGCCGTGCATCGTGAGCGTCCGCAAAAGTTTGGTTTGGGGAGTAGAGACGATGCCTAAAGCTTTTTCGCCAGCTTCAATGCTGGCCATAATGTGGGCGTTGGAACAAGTGCCGCAAATCCGCGCTAGGTGCGGCGGAATCGCCGCCACTGATTTCCCTTTCAGCGCTTCGGTAAAAAATCGTTTATATTCGGTCAGGGCGAAATGCACCTCTTTCACCTGTCCATTGACCACGCGCAAATTAAGCGCGGCGCTGCCTTCCACTTTTGTGAGATGTTCCATTGATAAATCAAAGGTGTGCATGGTGAAAAAGGCAAATTAAGCGGCGGGGCGCAATTCGGCCACCAGCGCGTTGACTTTGGTTAAAAAATCTTCCGGCGCCATCGGGCAACCGGGAATTTCCACATCCACCGGCACCACTGCCGCCACTTTTTTGACTGACGGCAGAGCGCCGAAACGGGTGACCAAAAAATTGATGTTTGCCTGCTGTTCCGGCGTAAAATAATTTCGCTGGCCGGCCGGCAAACCGACCACCGCGCAGGCGCCAACGGCCACCAATTTTTTGGCGTGGGCCCGGATTTCTTTCACTTTCGCCTC
>DATECC010000018.1:0-2682 GCA_036516635.1 Minisyncoccota bacterium
GTTTTGTGAAAACCACAACATCCCTCTTTTAGCGATATCACATGTCGGACTGCCACCGGCAGTTCCTAAAATAATTGGTCCGGCGCTGTAAATTCCTGTCGTTCCACTGACATAAATTCCGCGATCGGCGGCGCCAACACCACCGTAGACGCTTAATCGAGTATTAGCCATCGGCGGTGTACCGGCGCCGGAAATTGACGCAGCATTGGCCGCGCCGGTTGGGATACTAATCACTGTATTTGCTTCCCAGTTGGTACCATTATAGCGCGCGGTGCTACCGTTAAAGGCGATACCGCCGATTAAAGCCGGATTGGTAACACAGCTCCAGTTTTGTGTTACGATGTCCCAGCCCCAGAATTGGTTTGGTGAAGAAGGAGAAGGGCAAGCGGCGAAATCAAGGCGGCCGTTGGTTGAATCAACACTTATGTTTATGGAATCGGTATCAATATATTTCCATTCCGCCAAACCACCATTATTCATTGAAGTCAAGACTTCACCGTTTGCGGGGATATCAGTACTACCGCCCCGTATCCTGATTTTGCCGGCGACATCAAGACGGGCGGCGCTGTCCGGTGTGCCTAATCCAGTTGGTTCAGCTACGCCGAAACCGTTTAATCCCGGCCCGATACCGACAGCCCCCATTGAGGCATTAATTGGATTATAAATAGCGCTACTTGCCACCCAATTGGTGCCGTTTATATTTTTTAAAGTTTGGCCATCAAGCCCGGTTGCTGTTATGCCAACCTGCGCGGCTTGCCAGGTTACCGATCCATTATCGTCGCCAGCTGTCAAAACTTTATTTCTGACAGACTCCGAAAGCGGCGGAAAAATTTTCGTTACCCCGGATAAGGACACCTCGTCAAGAAAAGTTGTGTAACCGGAAAAGATATTTGGACGTAACGGATCGTTGAGATTATTGTTTATTTGCGTTTGACCTTCCAAAACGGTATTACCGAGGAAATAACTACCGCCCAACACTTTGAATGTGAATGCGGACGGAGTTTCTGTGCCGACCGCCAAGAAACCAGCTTTGGCCTGCGGTGTAGCCGAGACATTGATCGGCGATTTGCAGCCCAAATCGTTGACACCACAACCGGTCGGTCCCTGACTCGGGTTTTGCCATTGAGCAAACGCCGGAACAATGACCACACCCAAAAAGACGATTAATGCGACGATAAAAACCAATTTTTTTGGGTTCATAAGTTTCAGATTTCAAATCATCTTAACATTTTTTCCAACTGGAATGAAGCTAGGGGCAGTTGTTGATAACTAAAAATACAAAAATACACCAATTATTCCTACTCCAGCGTCAAATTAAAATCTTGCGGCCGAGCCAAAACTTGTTTGAAATAACCGCAAAAGTCATTTAAATCTTTAAGATGCTCGTTTATTATCCGATGTATTTCTATGGGCGTGATTTCCCAATACAAATGGACCAACCGATTACGATAGTCGGCTAAGTCTTTGTTTCTTTCGGCAAATTCCGGCGGCACGATTTTATGTTGACCGAGGGCAATTAAAATGTCGCGGTAGTTCCGGGTTTTCGCCGGCAACCGCGAAACCAAATAAGTGCCGGCGGTCAAAATACCCTCCAGCGCGCGGCGGAAATAATATTCCGCCAAGGCGTAATTTTTTCTATCGCGCGCCAAATCCTCGGCCGGAAGTTTGGCCAAAACTGTAAGTTCCCGAATACTGGCCTCAATATCAATAATGATAGTTTCCAGTTTATTTTGATCAAGGGGGGCGTTGATAACCATATTTTTATTTTTAACGGGCTAAAATCGCCTGGTGGAAGATATTCTCTATGAATTGAAAATCAAAATAATATTTCAGCACATATTCTTTATAATCCGCCATAACTCCGACGCGGGCTTCATAAAGAATCCGGCCGTCAGTAACCGCCCGATACTGAAGACTCAAGGGGGTTTCCTCAAGATAAACCAAATCAATTTGGCCGGAGAAATGTTTTTGCATCTCCTCCAAAAGGTCGCCGTAAACCTTCACCGGTTCTTTGAGCCGCCGGTTGGAATCGGCAAAAACCACGCCAATATCCGTATCGCTCAACGGATGTTGGCGACCGGTGGCCGCGGAGCCGAAAAGTAACACCAACTTGACCTCGTTTCTCTCCATAATCTGGGGATTAATCATCCACACAATTTTAACACAGCAAGCAGACAAGTGCTATAATAATGTCGTGGCGATTATTTTTCCGGTTATCGTTTTTATCTTCGGCCTGATCGGCGGCAGTTTTTTGAATGTGGTGATTTACCGTTACGGCACGGGCTACACCGTCGGCGGCCGGTCGGGCTGTTTGATTTGCGGTGAAAAGTTGAGCTGGTTTGAGTTAATCCCACTGGTGAGTTTTGTTATCCAGCTCGGCCGTTGCCGCCATTGCCGGCACCGCATTTCCTGGCAATATCCGCTGGTAGAATTATTGACGGCCCTGCTGTTTCTCGGCGCCTACCGGCGCCTCGGCGATGAATTGGACATTTTACTCATCGCCCACTGGGTGATTCTGAGTCTGCTCATCGTCATTACGGTCTATGATTGGCGGCACAAAATTATTCCGGACCACTTTGTTTATACTTTTATCGCGCTGGCCCTGCTCCAGGCGGTCTGGCGCGGCGAACCGTCGGGGGCCGTGGTCATCGGCCTCATTTTTTTCGCCGGCTTCTGGCTGTT
>DATECC010000019.1:0-10123 GCA_036516635.1 Minisyncoccota bacterium
TTTGTTTCACTCTGGGTCTGTGCTTCGTCCCTTCCTATCGCGTGGAAGGAACCTTTTTTTAAAAATAATCTACCGCTCGTGACTCAAAGCAATTGCCATCAATTCGTCGGCGATTAAGCGCGCGGCTTGCGGTTTGGCGAAGCCGCCGGCGGCGGCGCGCATTGTTTCCAATAGTGGTGGTTGGCTGATCAGCCGATTGATTTCCGATACCAGGACCGTCGGCAGAAGATTGTTTTGTTCAATCACCACTGCCGCGCCGCTACGAGCGTAAGTAAAAGCGTTGGAACGCTGATCATGACTGATCGTTTCCGGAATCGGGATCAAAATTGCCGGCAGGCGCCAAGCGGCGATTTCAAAAATAATTGAGCCGGCGCGCGAAACCACCAAGGCCGCCGCGCCGGCGGCCATCCGCAGAGCCGAAGGATTAAGAAAAGCAAATAATTTGTAACGCCCAACTAATTTATTATTTTCCAAAACAATTCGCGTTCGTTTTTCCACCGCCTTCAAATTAACCGCGCCGGTTTGATGAATGACGCCGTAATGTTCCACCAGCGCCGGCAGAGCGTCAACCACCACCTCATTGATCGCCTCCGCTCCCTGCGAACCGCCGACGATCAAAAGTACCGGAATATTTTCCGTCAAGCCCAAAAATTCCCGCGCTCCTTGGCTGAGAGGATAACGCAAACTATGGCGCAGCGGATTGCCGGTAACGGCGATCATTTTTTGCCGTTCCGGTCCGAAAAAATCAGCGGCCTCGGCGTAAGACAAAGCGATCCGCTGGGCAAAGCGCCCGGCCCAGAGATTCACTCGGCCGGGCCGCGAATCCGATTCATGGATAAAAATCGGGATTCGCAATAAACGGGCGGCGAACACCACCGGCCCGCTGGTATAACCGCCCTTACTGAAAACAATATCCGGATAAATCAAATAAAGCTGGACCATGGCCGTTAATGTCCCCCAAGTAATCTTAAATAAATCAATAAAATTCCGGAGTGAAAAATACCGCCGCCATTTGCCGGAGCGAATGCGTTGAAATTGAATGTTATTTTCAAACAGGGCGGTTTCGTCATACGGCGTATCGGAAAAATAATATAATTTAACATTAATCAGTTTGCGTTCTCTGATGATCGCGTTAATTTCTTCCGCCACCGCGATGATCGGATAAAAGTGGCCGCCCGTTCCCCCGCCGGTGAAAACAATTTTCATAATTAAGTTTTTGAAGCAAATCTGCCGACGCTTAAAATAATACCACAACCGAGCAAAGACAGCAGAAGTGAACTGCCGCCGTGACTGATAAAGACCAACGGAATGCCGGTTAAAGGCAACAGCCCAAGCATTGAAGCGATATTAACGAATGCGCCGGTGGCGATCAGGACAATAATTCCAGTGATCAAAACGCGTCCGAAACGGTCGGGGGCGCGGGCGGCCAAGGTTAATCCCCACCAGCTAAAGACCACAAAGACTAAAATAATTAACAATCCGCCGAGAAAACCGAATTCTTCCGCCGCGACGGCGAAGATAGAATCGCCGATTGGTTCGGGCAAGTAATTAAATTTCTGGATACTTCGGCCCAAGCCGCGACCGAGCCAACCGCCGGAACCAATCGCGATCAATGATTGGTTGAGTTGATAAGAGGAAGTCAACAGATTTTCTTGAGGGTTGAGGAAAGTTAGAATCCGATCCTGAGCGTAGGGTTTAACGGCAATCACTCCCCCCAGCACCACCAGACCTAACCCAGCGATTAAAAATAATTGCCGCCACCGGCCGCCGGCGACAAAAAACATCGCCAGAGCGGAAACCGCCAGGACGGAAAAAGTGCCGAGATCCGGTTCGGCGATGAGGGTCGCGCCGGTTATTCCCATCAATAAAATAAAGGGCAAAAAACCGGCCGCCCAACTGTTTAGTTGAATGTTAGGACGTGTTAACCAGGCGGCCAAGTAAATGATAAAACCCAGTTTGAGCAATTCTGACGGTTGGAAAGTTTGCGCGCCGATTGACAACCAGCGCCGCGCGCCGCCGGAAGAAAAACCTAAACCGGGAACGAAGACCAATAAATTTATTGCCAAGGTCGCAAGAAAAATCGGCAACGCCCAGCGCCGCCAGCGACGATAATCAAAATTAGCCGCGGCCAACATCAGGCCGATCGCCGCCACCAAAATAATCAATTGTTTTAAGACCACGCGACCGTAACTGGCGCCGTCGCGATTAAGCAAACCCAGGGACGCCGATAAAAAAATAAAAAATCCGCCCGGCGTCAACGCCAGAATGAAGAAAAAGAAGCGGCGATTTAAATTCCGACGGCGCATGGTTAACGGCCCATCAGGGTAATAATCATTCCGATAATTGCCGTGACGACGCCGATTACCCAGTAACGCATCACCACTTTAGCGGCCGGCCAGCCGCGCGCCTCAAAATGGTGATGGAGCGGCGCAACCAGAAAAATTTTCCGCCCGTGGCGGAATTTTTTGGAAGCTAATTGAATAATATTACTCGCGGCGGTGGCAAAAAGCGGGAAAGCAATGATCGGCAGAACGACGACCGATTCCGTCAAGAAAGCGATGATGGTTAAAGTCGTGGTTAAACCGAGAACACCGGTTTCGGACATATAAAATCGCGCCGGCGGAATATTGAACCATAAGAAAGCCAGAATACTGCCGGTCAACACCGCCGAAAAAGCCGCCAGATCAATTTGGTTTTGGAAAAAAGCGATACCGGAATACGCGCCGAAAATAATTGCCATTACGCCGCCGGCTAAACCGTCCAAACCGTCAATCACGCCGCTGGAAAAGAGAAAAATCATCACGGTGACGAAGAACGGGATAATCAGCCAGCCGATCGTGATCTCGCCCCAAAACGGCAGATCAATCGTTGACAGGCCGAGTTTGTAGTAAAACCACCAGGCGCCGACCAAGCCGAGCAGGGTGACCAAGATCAGACGCTGGCGGAAAGGCAGGCCGCCGCGCGGCACGGCGCGATTAACCGCGCTGCCGATAATTTCCAAAATGTCATCCACTAAACCGACCAGCGAACCGACCACTAAGGTGAAAAGCGGCAGCCAGGTTTGATTGCGGCTCAAAAAATTTAATTTGGTTGTCACTTCCGTCGGAAAAAATTTGGCGAGCAACCAAAAACCGAAAATACTCAAAAGAGTGCTGATCCAGATAATGATTCCCCCCAGCCGCGGCGTACCGACCTCGCGCGTTTGGTGCAATTGATTGAAAATCGGCGTGGCCAGACCGTCCGGCGCGATTTTACCGGCCCGTTTTTTCCATAATTTATGTTTGTAAAGGTAGTGAGTTAAAAACGGCGTCACGGCCAGACCGATAAAAAAGGCCACTAAACTCGGCGTGAAGACTTTGAAAACATCAATAATCATAAGTGGCGGAAATTAATTTTTTAATATCTTGAAACCGACCGGCAACACTGGACCCCAACACCACTATCACGACCGGCTGATTGAGACCGCGATCGAAAATTACCGCCAGATTTCCCCGCGCCGCGGCCGTATAACCGGTCTTGGAAGCCAACAATCCGGGAATCTCACTGATGATTTCGTTAGTATTGGTCAGATGATAACTAGAACCGTCTAAAGACACGAGTTCTATTTCCCGATAACGCGTCGCGGCCAGCATTTCCGGCCGATATTTTAAAATATAAACAAGAAGTTTGGCGATGTCGGTGGCAGAGCCGACGCCGCCCGGTTCACCGTCGGCCAAATCCAAACCGGTCGGATTGTTAAAATGAGTCGTGGTCAAACCGAGCGCCGCGGCTTGGGCGTTCATTTCCGCCACCAATTGATCTTGTTGATCGTTGTTTTCCGCCGCCGCGGCGAGTGCCGCCGCGGCGGCATTGGATGACGACACCAGCAAGTAATCCGTTAAATTGGCCAACCGCCAAGGCCGATCCATAAATTGAACCGTCGCTTCGGGCGGCAAAACGCGCGTCGCGGCCAGTGTCGTCATTATTTTAGTCAACGAGGCGATCGGCAGGGGGTGATCGGCGTTTTTGGCGAAGACCGCTTTCTGTTCGTCGGGATAAAAAACTAAAGCCGCTTGGGCTTCCAACGTCAAATTTTCAAAGGGATCAATCGGTCGGTTTAATTCTCCGACTAAATTCGGCGCGCTGGCCGGCGGGACCGCCGCGAACTTAAATACCGACCAGTCGGCAGTCCAAACGGCGAGAACAATAAAAAGAATCGTGCTGGCCGCGGCCAACCATTCGTAAATTTTATTGATTGGCTGAAGTGTCGGAGGCATGGTAAAAATCGTCAATTTTTTTCTTAATGGTTTCAAATTCCGGCAGTTCCGACAGTCGCGTCAATCCCAGGAGCGACAGCAGGTCAAAAGTCGGCTGATAAAGCGAACTGCGCGCGTCGTGCGGATTGGGAATTTTTTCAATCAGGCCGCGAACCAGTAATTGCCGCAAAGTGAAACCGGAATTAACGCCGCGCAAATAATCAATGTCCATTTTTGCCACCGGACCGCGATACAAGATGATGGTTAGAGTTTCCAAACCGGCATGGCCGAGATCGGCCTTCAATTCGTCCTTGGCCAACCGTTCAAACAGTTCGCCAAATTCCGGCGCCGTGCCCAAGGTAAATTCATCTTTAGTCGCAATCAGACGAAGACCGCGGTTGGCCAGAATCCGTTCCAAGCCCACTAGGCCGGAACGGATCGCTTCTTCACTGGCGTCTAAAGTGGCGGTCAATTGCTTGACGCTCTGCGGCACCGCCTGCCAAAAAAGCAGTGCTTCCAATTGTTGTTCCAAATCGGCCGCCATTGTTTTTCAGATTATATCAATAATGCGGCAGACCGGCCATTTTCGTCTCAATTTTAATTTCGGCCAAATGACCCCCTTGTTCCACTTCCACCAACCCCCGTTTGCAAAGTTCCAACAAAGCTAAAAAACTGACGATGATATTGGTTTTTTCCTTTTGCCACGCGCCGGGTTGATTTTTCACAAAATCGCTGAAATTCATTCGCAGGGCCGTTTGAATTCGTCCGGTCAAATCACGAATCATTTCCTCCAAACTGGCGATTTTTTTGATCGTGACCGCCGGTAATTTACTAGCCGCGCCAGGGAGGGCTTGGATTAAATTGGTCATCGTCGTCAACAAATTCGCCGGCGTAATTTCCGCCGTCGGCGAAAAGCTGACGGTTTTCCACCGCCGCGTTTCCGGATAAAAAATCGTCTGTCGGCCCCAGCGCGCGCGCAAGCCGGCGGCGGCGGCGCGGATAATTTCATAAAGTTTCAACCGGCGTTCCAGCGCGCCGATTTCTTCATCTTCTTCTTGATCAAGCGTCAGCGATGGGAGCAGAGAAATTGATTTAATCAGCATCAAAGTGGAAGCCACCACGATGAATTCGGCCAGTAGCGCCTTGGACGGTTGTTCCAGGGCGCGGACATAATTTAAAAAATCGTCGGCCACTTGAGCCAGCGAAACCCGGCTGATGGCTAATTGTCTTTTTTCCACCAATTCCAAGAGCAGGGGCAGGGGGCCGGCAAATTCGCCGACTTTTACCGCAAACTTTTCAACCATAATTCTTTCAGTTGGGCGTCGGTAATCGGCGCGGGGGCGTCCAGCATCAGATCTCGTCCTTCGCCGGTTTTTGGAAAAGCGATCACTTCGCGGATATTCGGTTCGTTTTCCAGCAGCATCACGATCCGGTCAATTCCGGGCGCAAAGCCGCCGTGCGGCGGCGCGCCGTACTTGAAGGCCTGAAGTAGATGGCCGAAACGGGTCTGTTGTTCGGCTTCGCTGATTTTTAAGAGTTTGAACACTTGCTTCTGAATTTCCGCTTCATGAATCCGGATACTGCCGGAACTTAACTCATAACCGTTCAAAACCAGATCATAGGAATTAGCCCGAATGGAAAATAAATCTTCACCGCGCTTAAATTTTTCCCGATCCTCATCTTTAATGGAACAAAAAGGATGATGCGCCGCTTGCACTTCGCCGTTGTCGGTTTTTTCAAACATCGGAAAATCAACGATCCAAACAAAGGCTAATTCGTCGGGATTATTTTTGTCTTGTCTTAAGTCCGGTTTATCGGTACCGAACTTCGCCAGCGCCGCGGCATAGGTGAGGCGCGGAAACGGTGTTTGGGTAATTTTTTTCGCCGGATAAAGTTTTTGCACCAATTCAACAAACATTTTTTCCGTATAGGCCAGCACCTCGTCGCGATCGACGAACGACATTTCATAATCCAATTGCGTAAATTCCGGCTGCCGGTCGCCGCGCGTGTCCTCATCGCGGAAACAGCGCGCGATCTGAAAATATTTTTCAAATCCCGCCACCATCGCCAGTTGTTTGAATTGTTGCGGCGATTGCGGCAGGGCGTAAAAGTGGCCCGGCCACAACCGCGCCGGCACCACATACTCGCGACTGCCCTCCGGCGTTCCTTTCATTAAGATCGGCGTTTCAATTTCCACAAAATCGTTGGCGTGCATATAATCGCGGAACCAAGTAATCACTCGATCGCGGGCGCGCAGGTTTTTTTGCAAGCGCGGCCGGCGCAGATCCAGATAGCGATATTTGAGCCGGGTTTCCTCGTCAATCTCTTTACCGTCGGTCGTCACAGCAAACGGCGGCGTCAGGGCTTTATTCAAAACTTCTAAAATTAGAATCTCAATCTCTAAGTCGCCGTTCGGCAAGTCGGGATTGATCATTTTCACCGGCCGTTTATTGACTTTGCCGGTGACTTTAATCACCCATTCGCTCCGTAGGGTGTCGGCAATCTGCTGCGCTTCGGCCTGATTAGTCCCGCCTTGATCAGTTCGGGCCGGTAACGCCACCATCTGGACTGTGCCCGTTGCGTCGCGTAAATCCAGAAAAATCAACTTGCCGTGATCCCGCCGCGTCTCCACCCACCCGGCGAGCGTGATCGTCTCCCCCACCTTATCTTTCAAATCTCTAATCAGTACTCGATTTTGCATAATATTAATTTAAAAGTTTCTTTAGAATTCTTCAAAGTTTGGTAAATTTTTGTAATTGGATTAAGTTCTTGTGCTTTGTAATAAAAAATCAAATCTTGAGTTAAGTCCTCTAATAAATTGATGGAAAAAATTGCATTCCTAGTCTCGTCAATGGGCGATAAATTTATCGAGGATTTAAATGAACCGTCTTTTTGCTCAAAACTTTTTAATAGTCTAAAACACTCCTTAATTTTTTCTATCAAACTTTTTAATTCGTTTTGTTTTAGTTCCGTTTTTGAGTAAAGAAAATCTATACAGTAAATTATTTTAGATAAATCTTCCGTTGTATTTTTATTAGAAACAAAACTTAGCAAATATACTAACCATAAGTTTATGTTTTGAGGAATTTTGTTTAGATTGTCTAAAATAAAACAAACTTTAAAGAAGCTGTCAAAATCATTTGGAATAATTTTTACAATTTTCTGTTCATCTATAACCCGTTGTAATAAATAGGATAATTTTTCCTTATCGATGCCAACGAGGTCATGTTGGAAATTGAGAATATAATTTTTTATATCAATCATCTCAACAACTGATTTTAGGGTGGAATCTTCTTTCAACACTTTTAGAAATTTGATTTTCGGTATCCTATAAGCGTCTTTTCTCCACGCCTCTACAAATCCAATCTTCCCATTTTTTAAAACCCACTCGGGATCAAAAAATGCGAACGAATGATTATTTTTCAAAATGTATAGAATTTTCCTGTCTTGATATGGTTCTCTTTTCCCAGTTTTCCTATTCTTTTTGGTAATCTTTGAAACAGCGAAGTCAAAATAATTCAGACCAATTTTATCAGCATATTGGAACTCAATATCAAAACCTTTATTACCAATCTTTGCCTTATAATCTGGCTCTCTAGTTACGCCGCCCTTTCGCAAAAACCATAAAAAAGCATCGCCGCCGGATTTCGATACTTCAACTTTTTGTTTCGGATATAAAATCAATAATTTAAACTTTAACCAATCAAGTATTTCTAGTTCAGCAATGGCTTTTTTCTTCATATCTTTCCGATATTCAAGATAAGTTCTCGATTTTATATCGCTGGATTGTGCATAAATTGTTTTTGCGTCCATATTATTTTTGATAGATTATTTCTCTTTTTATTCTATTAAATAAATCGTCATTGATATTAGATTCTATCAACGGCAAAAACGATTTATTGATTTCATAAATTATTGAATTTCGTTTTTCTTGAATTGCCGCTTTTGCGGTTGTTCCCATTCCACCAAATGGGTCCAAAACCGTTTCCGTTATGTAGGAATAAGCTCTTATAAGTCTTGTTGGTAATTCAACAGGAAACGGGGCCAGATGTTCTCTTGTGCCACTTTTATATGGCTTCATAAGCCAAACATCCGTATTTTTTAATGATAACCAAAAATCCTTGCTTATTTTTGATGCTTCTTTGATTTCTTTTGAGAGATGATCGTATTTTGAACCATTTCCGTTAGGTTTTTCAAATTCCAAAATCTGTTCATGCATATTATTTATTAAAATTCCTCCCGGATAGGGATAAGTGCCAAAATGCGCTCTCACACCATTGGTTTTGTGCCAGATAATTTCCCTCTTAAAAATAAATCCCAAATCCTCACACATATCTATCGTATGCCCGACAATATTTAGAGTTTTAAAAACATCTTTACCGTTTGCCTTTAGGGGTAAATTCATTATATTAATAAACAATCTTCTGCCTGATTGTAAAACCCTTAAACATTCACTCCAAACTTTTTTTATTTCATCTTTCCATTTTTTATAATCATTAATATTACCCAAGTCTTTTCCAGAAAAATCATCGCTATATGTTTTGGCATTAAAATATGGCGGTGAAGTAACAATAAGATGAATGCTATCATTGGGAATTCTTTTCATCTCACGACTGTCACCAATAATTATCTTGGTTGAAATTTTCTGACTCTTAATATCCTTTGGTATTTTGGTAATCATATTTAAAATTTTACCCCAATCTTTTGCCTCACCTCATTCATCTTCGCGCTCGCTCGCGCTCGCGCTTTTTCGCCACCATGCTTGAGGATTTCTAAGACCCGCCCGCGATCGGCGACAATTTCCTCCCGTTTTGTCCGTAAGGGCGCGAGAAAAGTATTCAGATTATTAAACAAAATTTCTTTAGATTCGCGATAGCCGATCTCGCCTTTGACATAACGCCGTTTCAGTTCCGGTAAATCTTTGTCGCTGAACAGGCGATGCAGGGCAAAAACATTACACCCCTCCGGATTTTTCGGTTCCGTCTCCCCTTTGGAGTCAGTTTTAATGCTCATCACTAATTGTTTTAATTCTCGCTCGGTCGCAAACAACGGAATCGTATTGCGGTAACTCTTGGACATTTTTTGGCCGTCCAAACCGACGACGGTTTTAACTTGATCCAAAATCAGCGGTTCCGGCAAGCGGAAAGTTTCGCCGAACAAACGATTAAATTTTTCCGCCGTGTCGCGCGCAATCTCCACATGCTGTTTCTGGTCCAATCCGACCGGCACGACAGTGGTGTCGTAAAGCAGAATGTCCGCCGCCATCAGCAAGGGATAAGTAAAAATACCGACATTAACTTCCTTATTTTTCACCAGCGCGTCTTTGTAGGCGTGAGCGCGGGCGAGATACGGCATCGTCGTCAGACAATTAAAAATCCAAGCCAACTCGGCGTGCTCCGGCCCGGCCGATTGCTGAAAAATCACCGCGCGCGCTGGCTCCAGACCGATCGCCAGATAATCGGCAGCTAGATTAAAAATGTCTTCGCGGAGAACGATTGGATCTTGAACCGTGGTCAAGGCGTGATAATCGGCAATCATGATGTAGGTTTGATAAGTCGCTTGAAGATCAACGAATTGCTTCAGCGCGCCGAAATAATTGCCGATGTGCGGCCGGCCGGTGGGTTTGACGCCGGAGAGGAGAATTTTCTGCTGATTAGACATCAGTTAATCATAACAGTGTTGTGCTGATTGCCAAAGTTTGACAAATTAATTGTTTTCTGCTAGCATGGCAGTTGAAGCTTACCGTTGTGGTTAAGCCGTTTTCTGGTCATTGTCAGGAGAACAGTGATGAAAGCAACGAAATGGAGTCTGATGACGGTTATGGTTATGATCGCGTTGGTGATGTTGGGGAATTGGGGGTCCGCTTCGGCGGGGCCGGTTCCGCCTGT
>DATECC010000020.1:0-2851 GCA_036516635.1 Minisyncoccota bacterium
ACCGGTTACGACCATATTGATCTCACTCGCGCGCGAGCGCGCGGCATCGCCATCGTCAATGTGCCGTCTTATGGCGAGCACACAGTGGCCGAGTTCGCGTTTGCTCTGCTCCTCGCGGTGACGCGGCACATTTGCCCGGCCAACGAGCGGGTTGTGCGCGCCGGCACATTCAGCCCCGACGGTCTGACCGGTCTTGATCTCTTCGGCAAAACCGTCGGAATCATCGGCACCGGTCGGATCGGTAAAAATTTCATCCGCATCGCCCGCGGCTTCGGCCTGAAAGTCATTGCCTTTGATGTTTTTCCGGATTCGACTTACGCTCAAGCCGAAGGTTTTAATTACCGAACACTGGATGAATTGTTGCGCGAAGCGGATATTATCTCTCTCCATTTGCCGGAAAATAAAGACACTCACCACCTGATTAATCGTCCACGGGTGGAGCAGATGAAAAAAGGAATGATCGTCATTAATACCGCGCGCGGTTCGGTGATTGACACGGAAGCGCTCGTCTGGGGACTGGAGCGGGAAATTATTTCCGCCGCCGGTTTGGATGTTCTGGCCGAGGAAGGCAATGTCGTCGACGAAATGCATTTGTTGTTTGATCCGCACCCGCAGGCCGCCGCGCTCAAAACTCTTTTGTCCAACCATTATCTGATCAGTCACCCGCGGGTGCTGATTACACCGCACCTGGCCTTTAACACGAAAGAGGCCCTGGAGCGAATTATTGAAACAACTGTCGACAATATCAATTCCTTCGCCCGCGGCGTCGTCAAAAATGCCGTGCCATAATTTTTCCATCATTGCCCATATTGATCACGGTAAAAGCACGCTGGCCGACCGCTTGCTGGAGCTGACGGGGACAATTGAACCGCGCCGGATGAAAGAACAGGTTCTTGACAGTATGGAGCTGGAGCGCGAACGCGGCATTACAATCAAGATGACGCCGGTGCGGCTGGTTTACCGCGATCAAGTTTTGAATTTGATTGACACGCCCGGCCATCTCGATTTTGCCTACGAAGTCTCGCGGGCGCTCAAGGCCGTGGAGGGCGCCCTGTTGCTGGTTGACGCGACGCGCGGCGTTCAGGCGCAGACGCTTTCAGTATTGGCCGCCGCCCGGGCGCAGGGATTAAAAATTATTCCGGTGATCAATAAAATTGATCTGGCTTCGGCTCAGACTAAATCAGTTAAAGCGGAGTTGGTTAAATTATTAAATTGCCAATCGGCCGACATTTTTGAAATTTCGGCCAAAACCGGCCAGGGCGTTGTTCAACTTTTGGCTGCGCTAATCACCCAAATTCCGCCGCCGCTGGTTGAATATCCGGCGACCGACGGCGCCCGCGCGCTGGTGTTTGATTTTGATTATTCCAGCCACCGCGGTTTGATCGTCTATGTGCGGGTATTTGACGGGGTGATTCGTTTGGGCGACAAATTGTTTTTCGCCGTCTCTGGCGAATCTTTCACCTGTTCGGAAATCGGCTATCTAGCGCCGGCCAAACAACCAAAGGATATTTTGCGGGCGGGCGAAATCGGCTATCTGGTCACCGGCATCAAGGAATTAAATCGGGCCAAAGTCGGCGAAACAATCTTAAAAATTAACCGGCTACTGCCGCTGATTCCCGGCTACACGGAGCCGAAACCGATGGTCTGGGCGTCGTTGTATCCGGCCAGCCAAAATGATTTCAATTTGCTACGCCAAGCGCTGGCGCGTCTTAATTTATCCGATGCCGCTTTATCGTTTGAAGAAGAAGCCGCCGGCGTTCTCGGGCGCGGTTTTCGTGCCGGTTTTTTAGGTCTCTTGCATTTGGAAATTGTGACCGAACGGCTACGGCGGGAACATAATCTGAAATTGGTCGTTACGGCCCCGTCAATCAGTTTTTGCCTGACCGACCGCCGCACCGGCCGGTCCGAAATAATTTACGCCGATCATCTGTTTCCGGATGAACTGCGCGAGCGCGCGGTGACCGAACCGTATGTGCGGACGGAAATTTTAACGCCGCCGGAATACTTGGGGCCGATTCTGACTTTATTGCAGGACCATGAAGCAAAAGTTCTGGCCACCGGAAATTGGAGCGAGAACCGAATTATTTTAAAGTCGGAATTGCCCCTGCGCGAATTGATGCGGCATTTTTTTGACGCCCTGAAAAGCGTTTCGGCTGGTTTCGCCTCTCTGTCTTATCAATTGATTGATTGGCGCCCGGCGCCAGTGGTGAAGTTGGAAATTCTGATCGCCGAAGAAGTCGTCCCGGCCCTGACGCGCGTCGTACCGCGGCGGCGGTTGGAACTGGAAGCGGCGGCGCTGGTGGAAAAATTAAAAACGCTTTTGCCGCGCGAACTGTTTGTAGTTAAAATTCAGGCGCGGGTGGCCGGCCGGATTATCGCTTCACGGTCCATCTCGGCGCTGAAAAAAGATGTCACCGGCTATCTCTACGGCGGTGACATTACGCGCAAACGCAAATTATGGGCGAAACAGGCCAAAGGCAAAAAACGTTTGCAGGCCCGCGCCCGCGTCAATATTTCACCGGAAGTTTTTCTCAAATTAGTCCAATGAGCGGCGGAATTTATCAAAAAATCGTCAAGTCCGCCTTATTCCGTTTATCGCCCGACACGGCGCACCGACTAGCGAGTTTCGGCCTGCGAACGGTTAGCCATTTGCCACCGGCGAAATGGTTAGCGCGGCAGCTCTTTAGTTTTACCCATCCGGCGCTGGAAACGACGGTCAGCGGTTTGAAGTTTAAAAATCCGATCGGCTTGGCGGCCGGCTTTGATCCGGACGGCCGGCAGGCGGCGATGTATTCGGCGCTGGGTTTCGGCTGGGCGGAAATCGGTTCGGTCACCTTGGCGCCGCAAGCCG
>DATECC010000021.1:0-8887 GCA_036516635.1 Minisyncoccota bacterium
CATCTACAAGTTCTACAAAAAGAAGGGGTTAATCCGCCGGCCCCAGAAGAAACTGCCGTGGTATCAACCACTCAAAGACCCAGTGATTCCAAAGCAACCGGGCGATGTGGTGCAGGTGGACACTAAATATGTCTGGGTGGAAAATACTCGTAAATACCAGCGTACCCTTGTTGATATCTTTACCGGTTTTCACCACGCCGTGATTTGCGATACGCTCGAATCAATGGCCACGGTGGAAGCTTTTGCCAGCGCCGAAACAATGTTTCCTTTTCGGATTCTCGGAGTGCAAAATGATAATGGATCAGAAAATCGTGGCGAGTTCCACAAGTATCTGGGACAAAGAGGGATCGCCCATTACTTCATTCCCAAGTCCTCACCAAATTGGGATGGTGCCGTGGAAAGAGCGCACGGGGTAATTGATCAGGAGTATTACTTGAATCCAACCCGCCCGTGGCAAACTCTTCAAGAGTATCTGCGCTTCTACAATTACGAGCGGATTCATCTCGGCAAGTATTTGAACGGACTGACACCGGTCGAAAAGTGGCAACAATACTTATCAACTGTGTCACCCTTGAAGGTTAACTAAGGGGGTGGCGCTGTGGATAACAACAGAATCAAACGCCGTAAATTTTCTTTAGCTTGGCTAAAAATAACGCTTTCGCCTCCGGCAAAGATATTTTCAGCGTCGCGCCGGCGGCGGCGGCGTGACCGCCGCCGCCGAGTGCGACGGCTAATTTAGAAACATCAAACTTGATTGAATCGCGCGTCCGTAAGTGCAAATGCGTCATTCCTTTTCCATCTTCCAAAAGCAGAGCGCCAATCATCCATCCTTTGACCGATTTCAAATGATTGGGAATGCTGACGCCTTGGGCGTCTTTAGTTTGCAAGCTAGCGCGCTTGAGCTGGTCGGCCGATAGAGCGACCAGCGCCACTTGCCCGCCGCCGATCACTTCAATGGAGCTAAACGCCAGACCTTCAAAGCCGAGTTGGCCGGGCGAATTATTATTTTCCAGTTGAAAAATCAGGTCCGGAAAATTGGCGGCGAGTTTGACGAGCTTGGCCGCAGCCAAAAAAGTTTCAGTGGTTACGCCCGGGTATTTGAAACCGCCGGTATCGGTGTAGATTCCTAAAAAAAGACAAGCGGCGATGTCCGGCGTCAATTTAATTTTCCAGTGCCGAAATAACTCATAGAGAATTTGCGCCGTCGCCGGCGCGGCGGGGACGATCAGATTAAGATCGGCAAACGGCGCAGCCGAACGGTGGTGGTCAATCAAAACGGTTTTCAGTCCGGGCGGAAATTTAACTTCGCCGAGATTGCTGACGCGATCAGTAGTGGAAGTGTCTAAAATTAAAAACAGATCAAAAGTGGCCGGATTAATTTCCAAATAATTTTTCGGCGTAATGGCATCATAACCGGGTAAAAACGATAAATACTCTGGCAACGGCGAATCGCCCTTGAGGACGGTAATTTTTTTGCCGCGGCCGCGGAGCGCGTGGTACATCGCCAGCGCCGAACCGACCGAGTCCGGATCCGGAAACGGATGGAAATGAAGGAGAATTTTCTCGGCGGCTTGGATCGCCCGCCAAATTTTGGGCGCCAGTTTTTTAATCTGATTTGTCATGACCAGTACTCTAACACGAATTTCCAGAGAGGGAGAATTGGGGATAACTTGGCTTTGATTTTCTATTTTTATTCTATTAAAATTGAAGTATTGGAGACTGGATAAGTTTGTATGCTTAAAAAACGCCAAAAAGAAATCTTGGATTTTATTAAGAACTACTCTCAAAAGAAGGGGTATTCACCGTCGTTTGAGGAGATTAGAAAGCGGCTTAAACTGGCTTCCGTTTCAACTGTTCATTTCCATATCTCAAAACTTAAAGCGGACGGCTACTTAAAGAAAATAAAAAATAAAGCTCGCGCGGTTAGCATCATCAACGAACAGTCATTAGTTCAAATTCCCTTATTGGGAAGTATCGCGGCCGGAAAGCCAATTGAAGCTATCCAAGAATACGAAACAATTTCCATACCAAAAAATTTATTGGCGAAATCCGGAGAATACTTTGCTTTGCGAGTTAAGGGCAATAGTATGATTCAAGAGGGTATTTTTGACGGAGACAATGTCATTATCAGAAAACAAAATACCGCTGAAGATGGAGATACGATAGTGGCCCTGATAAATCAAAATGAAGTTACTCTCAAAAAAATATATAGAGTTAGCGGTGGTTTTAAATTACAACCAGCTAATCCGTCAATCCAGGCTTTTATCGTTAAACAATTAATTATCCAGGGCAAGGTGTTTTCCGTAATGAGAAGTTATGTGGGACGAAAAGCCTTGGATCAAACGCTAAATTTACTGACTTTCAATAACGAATTAAAACAACTCATAATAAAAACTCAAGAAGAAATAAGGCGTAAATTTAAACCAAATAACGAGTTTGAAATATGGCAGAAAACTGAAGACAAACCGGATCAAGATAAATTCTGTCTTGAAACGGGATACACTTTTTTAAATGAAATCCTTTTACTTTGGGTTTGTAGAGATAAAAAACTTTTAAGTTTCGAGGTTATCCAAAATAGACAACGGTTGACATCTTTGAAACTAGAAGCCCAACAATTTTATTCCCATATTTTTGCTCATAATATTTTTGATTGGTATGAACCTAGCGATTTCCTACTTCAAGAAATCACAAACTCTTTTAATAAGTATGATTTCACGCCGATTGATCGAGATATACTCGGAAAGTTATATGAACAATTTATAACACGAGAAGAAAGAAAAAAATTGGGGCAATTTTATACGCCAGAGCCGGTTATTGACTATATTTTGGATCAAACTGGCTATACAAACAACATTGAGGGCAAAAAAATTATTGATATCTCTTGCGGGTCTGGTGGATTTACAACACGCGCGGCTAATAGATTGATAAATAAACTCAAAACAAATAGCGATAAAAAATTTGTTATTGAAACAGTTATTAACAATATTTATGGTCTGGATATTAATCCGTTTGCTTGTTATTTAGCCGAAACAAACATACTTATACAACTACTGGATCTGATTATTGGAGCTAAAGAAGAGAATCCTAAATACATAGTGCCAAAAATAAATGTATTCCAAACGAACACTATGGAGACACCTTCCTTGTTAAACACCGAGGAACAAATAACCAAGGATATAAAAAATAAGACTGGAAAATTTGGCGACGGTTTTGATTTTGTAGTTGGCAATCCTCCTTATTTGGAGGCCAAAAAAATGGACAAAAAAACTAAAGAACTGTGTGCTGAAACATGCCCGAACATTGCCAGTGGCGCATTTGATTTATTTGTCTGTTTTATTGATAAAGGATTACACCTCTTAAACAAGCATGGTAAATTTGGTTATATTTTTCCAAATAAATTTCTGATTGCTAATTACGCTAAAAAAATGCGTGAGGCATTATTGAATGACTATACGATAAAAGAAATAACTGATGTGTCGGAATGCGAAGTTTTTGAAAATGTATCAGTGTATCCAATTATTTTAATCGTTGAAAACAGAAAACCAAATAATAATTTGATCAAGACTGCAGAAAAAGTTAATGGCACAAAAGAACTTGGAGATAAAAGTTTTATCACCAATGAGATTAAACAAGATATTTATAAAAGAGATGACTTTGTTTTTTTTATATTACCTAGTGATCAAAAACAAAGTGCTCTCTTAATGAAATTATTAGGTGAGCAATATAAAACTCTCGATCATTATTTAACAATGAAATGGACGCTTTCTTTTCACGCTACCGGATTGCGAGAAAAATTTTTGTTTCCCCATAAGCCAGCCTCTCAAAATGCCAAAAAGCTCATTGGTGGAAAATCTTTTGCTGGAAACAGTGACATCGACAGATATAGGCTAGCGTGGGGTGGCTGGTGGATTGATTATGATGAAGTATTGGCGCGAAAGTATCATAATCAATTACCGCCACGAACGCTGTTTGAGCGAGAGAAATTAATCATTTGTCAAAATGCCTTACGACTTCGCGCGGCCTACGACGATCGGGGATTTTATTGCAAAGACACTTTTTTTGTCGGTCATCTAAAGAAACATATTCAAACTGATTTTAGCCTTAAATTTTTTCTTGCCCTACTTAATTCAAAGTTATTGCACTATTATTACGCTAATATTTACAAGGGCACTCATATTGCTGGAGGGTATCTGCACTATTTAATCGGCTACTTAAACAGCTTACCTGTCGCCGAGCCGACCAACCATCAACATAAAGAGATTGTCATTTTGGTAGAAAAAATAATAACAGCAAGGGATAATTCCACATTCAAAAAAATAGATAAAAAACTAGATCAATCAATCTATCGTCTCTATGGTTTAACCAGTCAAGAGATTGGGATCGCCGAGACTTTTATTGCGCATCTTTCAAAAAACGAATAACAAAATCCTTGAGCTCTAGCAGAGTCGCCTTGACCGGCTTATTAGTTTTATCTTTGCGCTTACCTTCTCGAAGAATGAAAATTTTATCTATTCGATGTTTAAGATCGGAACTATTAAGCCAAGCTCCCCATTCTTCAGTCAACTCTAAAACATTCGCAACAATACAAAACTGAACTCCCTCTAATAAGTTTGTTGACCTTGTGATTTTATCTTTAATGAGTCTAGATTCTCCAATTACCTCTTTCAACCTAATCATATCAATATACTCCTTGCATTCAATAATCATCACGGGCTTGTTATTTTGTTTCCTGAAAATTACAAAATCACCTCCAAGCTTCAATATAAATTCTTTGCCGTTGTGAAAAATCTTTCGAGCCGAGAGACCACTATTACGATTGGCAGTAACCTTCTTAAATGAGAAAATATCTTCAAGTTTTAATTCTTTAATAATTTGTGAGACAAGTGTTAGAATGAAAAACTCATCTTTAAATCCAACTAGAGATGATATTTGTCTTTCTTTCAATTTATATTTAGTGGCAACATTATAAAAATAATTGTAGTCAAGAGTACAAAAAATAGCGATCGTTTCATCGCTATTTTTACCAATTATTTTTGGCATCACATACTTATCAAAAACGCTCTTAGCGTCAATCTTTTTTTGTTTTTTATGTTTCTTCATAAAACTTTTTCTGAATCAAAGTTTCCGAAATGGAAAATTTAAGGCGCGGAAGAGCGCGAGACCGCGGTCGCGCGCCCCGCCGGCGGCGGGGCGAGTGCCGGTCGAGGTGGTGATCGTGATCGCGAGACCGAAAACATCTTTCAAATCTTCATCGGCGGTTTCGGGAAAAATCGTGTGCTCGCGGAGACCGATGGTCAAATTGCCGGTGTCATCCAAGACCGATTCTTCAAAACCGCGAAAATCGCGCATTCGCGGCAGAGCAATGTAAAAGAGTTTATCTAAGAATTGATACATTCGCCGGCCGCGGAGCGTGACCAAAAAACCGATCGGTTCGCCCTGCCGGACCTTGAACGAAGCGATGGCTTTTTTCGCCCCGCGCCAGGCCGCTTTTTGGCCGGTGATTGTCGCCAGCCGATCGGCGATTAATTCCTGTTGTTTTTTCTCCCGCCGTTTGCCGGTGCCGACGGCCACCGTTACTTTCACCAGCCGCGGCGCGGCCAGAGTATTTTTCAAACCGAGCGTTTTAGTCAGCGCCGGTAAAATTTTCTGATATTTTTCTTTTAAGCTGATCATTTTTAAAAAATTAAAGCGGTTGCCGACAGCGGCGGCAAATTCTAATTTTTTTCTTGGCGGCCAGTTGATAGCCGATCCGCGTACCGCGGCCGCAGCGGCCGCATTTAACCATTACCTTGGCTGCGGCCAGCGGATAAGCGATCTGCGCCGTTTGGCCTTTTTCGCCGGACTTTTTCGGCCGCAGGCGGCGTTTCAACAGATTGAGGCCTTCAATCACCACTTTATTTTCTTTGGGCAGAACACGGATAATTTTTCCCTCGCGGCCGCGATCTTTTCCCGCCGTGACAATGACATTGTCGCCTTTTTTAATTTTCATAATTTAAACGATTTCCGGCGCCAGCGAAGCGATTTTCGGATAACCGCGGTCAATCAGCTCGCGCGGGATCGGCCCGAACACGCGGCCGCCCAGTGGCTCCGGTTTTTCTTTTTCAATCAGCACCACCGCGTTGTCGTCAAAGCGCAGATAAGAACCGTCGGCGCGGCGGAAGGGCTGACGCTGGCGCACGACCACCGCCCGCACCACCTCTTTTTTCTTGATCGCTTTTTTCGGTTCGGCCGTCTGGACCGACAGTACCACCAAATCGCCGATTCGAGCGTACCGGCGGCGCGAGCCGCCGAGAACTTTGAAAATCCGTCCGATTTTGGCGCCGGTGTTGTCGGTGATTTTAACGATGGAACGCGGTTGAATCATAACTTAAATGAGTTTAAAAGTTTTCCGGCGGGAGAACGGGCGGGTTTCCTGAATCCGTACCGTCTCGCCAATTTTTGACCGGTTGGTTTCGTCATGGGCCAGATAGGTTTTTGACCGGACGAAACGTTTGCCGTACTTAGGGTGCCGGACCAATCGGTCAATTTTGACCGCAATTGTTTTCGCGCCGCTGATTGACACAACGCGGCCGGTTAAAATTTTCGGATGAGTGGGGTGGTTTTTATTTTTCATATCGGTTTAATGCCGCCGCGCCACGACCTTGGTTTTAATCGGTAACTTTGACCCGGCCTGTCGCAACGCCGCCCGCGCGGCCGGCTCGGCCAGACCGTCAACTTCAAACAAGACGCGGCCGGGCCAGACGATGAACTCGTAACCGGCCGGATCGCCTTTGCCTTTGCCCATCCCGACCTCGGCCGGCTTGGCGGTGTAGGGCTTGTCCGGAAAAATTCGGATCCAAAACCGGCCGGTTTTGCTCATTTCTCTGGCGATCACCCGCCGCGCCGATTCAATCTGCGGCGACCGAATGCGACCGGCCGAAACGGCCTTCAAGCCGTGCGAACCAAACGACACTTCCGCGCCGCGCGTTTCCACCCGCGCGCGCTTGGAATTATGACGCATCGTGTGCCACTTCCTAAATTTAACTTTCTTGGGGTACAACATAATTATTCTCAGCCCTAGGCTGATCCGCCTTCAGCGGAAAAAATGTCGCCGCGATAAATCCAGACCTTAATGCCGATCGTGCCGTAAGAGAGCAGGGCCTGGATGCGGGCGAAATCAATGTCCGCGCGCAGGGTCTGCAACGGCAGCGCCCCTTTTTTCAACGACTCGGTGCGGGCAATGTCGGCGCCGCCCAAGCGGCCGGCGACGGTGATTTTCACTCCTTTCACTTGTTTGTTGGCCATCACTTTTTCAATCGCCTGTTTCAACACGCGCTTAAACGGCAACCGTTTTTCCAACCCCTCAACCACGAGCTGGGCGGCGATGGCGGCGTGCGATTCCGGCTGGCGCACTTCTTCCACATCCAGTTTGAATTCTTTCGGTATCTGACTCTGATGTTTGTTCAAAAGAGCCAACACTTCGTCTTTGAGCTTCGCCGCCCCTTCGCCGTTGCGGCCGATGACCAAACCGGGCCGCGAGGTTTTAACAATGATGCGATAAACATTTGCCCCTCGTTCAATTTCCACCCGATCAACCGACAACTCGCGCAACCGTTTGGCTAGAAATTCGCGGATTAAAATATCGCTGCGCAGATACTCGCGATAGGCGCCGCGCGGGCCGAACCAGCGCGACTGCCAGTCGCGGATCAAACCGAGCCGATGAGCGTAGGGATGGACGGAGTGGGACATAAATTAGCTTCGTTAGCTGATAGCTTCTTTGGCTTCTAAAACAACGGCGATGCGGCTCGTCCGTTTATTGATCCGCGCGGCCTGGCCGCGACTCCGGGCCCGAAAGCGTTTGGCGACAATTCCCTTGTCCACGGTAAGATCTTTAATCAAAAGCTGGTCGACCGAGCGCGATTGACCGGCCGGCAAATTAGCCACAGCCAATTTGATCAATTTGGCGAGCGGCGCCGCGGCGCGCTTGGTCATAAATTTAAGCCGCAACAGAGCCTCGGCCACGGTTTGGCCGCGCACCAAATCGGCGGCCAAGCGCACCTTGCGCGGCGGTTGATGATAATTGTTGAGCCGGGCTTTCATTTTTTATTTTTTCCCGCCGGGCGCTGGCGGCGCGCCGGCGGCCGGCGCGGCGGTCGCTACCTTGGCCGCCTGGGCGACGGCGATCTCGGCCTCTTTTTGTTTTTGCTCCTCTTCTTTCTGCATCTTGCCGCCGTGCCGGATAAACTTCCGCGTCAAGGCAAATTCCCCCAAACGATGACCGACCATTTCTTCCGTGATCAACACCTCAATGTGCTGGCGGCCATTGTGAACGCCGAAAGTGAAACCAACCATTTCCGGACTGATTTGGCTCGCCCGCGACCAGGTTTTAATCACGCCAATCGCCGCCGGTCTCTTGCCGGCGATTTTTTTCAACAACCTTGGATCCACATACGGGCCTTTTTTGAGCGATCGGGTCATAATTTCGTTAAACAAAACGGCTCCTGACCAATCGGCCAAGAGCCGAATCTTGTTGGAGATGTTAACAGATCGCTCTGGTCGCTGTCAAACGACAGCGCCTATCCTACCGTCCGACGGTTGCTTGCTTGAGATTTTGAAGCGATAAGTTCAGAGACGACAGCGCGTTGGCCAGTTGCGTCTGAAATGAGAGCGAACCGGTTCCGCCGACTGGCGGCGGACAAGCGGGCAGAGTATTCAATGAAGTGGTTGAACGGGCATGAAGCAGGGCCACCAGACTGGCATCGTCGGCGACATTGGCCACGCCATCGCTGTTAATGTCAGTGCGATAGAGCTGCAAGAGAGAATTGGGTTCGCCGGCCAAGGAAGCGCGCAAACTGCTCAAATCGTTCGCCATAATTCGGCCGTCGGCATTAACATCGCCCGGCAGAGC
>DATECC010000022.1:0-2273 GCA_036516635.1 Minisyncoccota bacterium
CGCAATCGTTCTTGATTAATATTGGAACCGCGTTGCTTAAGCTGTTTGCCGAACACTTGTTGCAGTGCCGCCAGCAGAAGATGGTGCGCCGTGTGCAGACGGATTGTCGCCGCCTCGCGGTCGGCCAGACCACCGGCAAATTTTTTCGCCAACCCGGCGCGCGAAACTTGTTGATGTCGCGCCATTTCCTTTTCAAAGTCGGCGCGCGTCAACTCCGGCCGCCGATCTTTGATCGCCTCAAACGGCAGGCCGTAAGTCTCATAAAGCTGAAAGGCGGTTTTTGCATCAACTTTGTCCAGTTTTTTCAACTCTTCCAGTCCCCGATTTAGAGCGATGGAAAAACGTAGATATTCGTCAGTGACTACTTTGACGATCAGGTCATGATTTTTTTTCAATTCTTCATATCGCGCCTGATAGTGATCCAGCACGAGATTAATCAACTCCGGGTGATCGGCGCGCGAAATGGCAATCAGGCGCCGCAACAATCGCCGGAGGACATAACCGGCGCCTTTATTGCTCGGCTGAACGCCGTCGGCGATCAGAAAAACAATCGCCCGATAGTGATCAGCGACAATGCGGTTTGTTCGCTCCGAATCGTTTTCCGTTTGATCAGGCAGGGCGACGGCTTCCAGCAGATGGGTAAATAAATCAGTTTCAAAAAGATTATTTTTTTTCTGGACAATCATTGTCAGCCGTTCCAGTCCCATTCCGGTATCTACGCCCGGCGTGGATAATTTTTCAAACTGGCCATTCGGTCGGCAATAATATTCGTTGAAAACCAGATTCCAAACTTCCACGCCGTGGACATAAATTTCCGTCGTCGGACCGCAAGGGCCGGCGGTGCCGGTCGGCCCCCAAAAATTGTCGTTACGGCCGCCGGCGCGAATGTCGGTGAGACCAAGCTTCTGCCAAATTTTTTTTGACTCCTCGTCTTTGGTAATTCCACCGGCGGGCGAATCGTCGCCGGCAAAAATGGTGACATAATCAATTTTCAATCCCAACTCGTAAGTGATAAATTCGTGCGCCAATTCAATCGCTTGCTGTTTGAAATATCCCCCGAAGGAAAAATTGCCGAGCATTTCAAAAAAAGTCAGATGCGTCTCGTCGCCGACTTCGTCCAGATCGGAAGTGCGAAAACATTTTTGCACCGAGGCGACATTCACGCCGCCGAAATCTTTTTCGGCGGCGGCGGGATTAAGATAATAATCTTTGAACGGCTGCATGCCGGCGGTGGTTAAAAGCACCGACGGATCGGTCGGGATCAGCGACGCCGACGGCACAATCTTATGCCCGCGTCGTTCAAAAAACTTCAAAAATTTCTGTCTGATTTCTTCGGCGGTCATCATTGTATTATTTGATAATTTTAGCATATGAAACAGAAAAAAGCCCCGTTGATGTTATCGCTGGGGCTGTTGGTTAAACACCGAGGGCTCAACCAAACAAAAATGATCAACTTTCAATACCGTCGTTGCTGGAAGAACCGGTGAGGAGGGCTTTGACGCCGCTCCAGTCGGCGCGGGGTCGGTTTTTGAACGCGCGAAACATAGCCACACCACCAACAATGAGCCACAGCGGCGCGGTGATGACGATAAACATCGCCAACCCAGGCAACAAGCCGAGCCAGAACAATCCGACGACGAAGCTGTAGCCCAGACCGGAGATCAGACCGAAGCCCGGACCGTCGACTGGACCAAGGCCCAGACCGCCACCCAGACCGACGACCAGACCGCCGACCAGACCGCCGACCAGACCGAAGATAAAATCAGCTTGTTTTGGACTTTTGACTTCAGCCCGGCGTTTCAATCGGAACCCGATCCAGACGAACAGAACCGCGCCCAACATATCCCAAGAGCGAGATAGGCCAAAAGGCATGGTTATAATCGTGGCCGGTCGTTCAATTGTGCCGTCCACGCCGGTTTTTTCAGCCAGCCACCTTATTTCGGTCAGGACCGGAATCTCGCCAGCCATTAGATTCCAACCGTGCCAGAAAGCGCCGATTGCCAGCGCCGCCAATCCCATCCAGACCACCGTTACCGTCGTCCAATTCTTTTTCTCTGCGGCCATACAAACACCAACCTTTCGTGCTTTCGTGTAAAAGACCTGATTCTTAATTACCAACAACGGCCATATTGACCGCTATTTACCATTACTGAATCAGATTTTAGCATAAGGAATATATTTGTCAATCCCGTTTGAGGTCTAGACTCTCTAATGGGGTTAAATAATCACCCCGCCGCCGAGACAGATATTTTGATCATAAATAACGCAAGACT
>DATECC010000023.1:0-3215 GCA_036516635.1 Minisyncoccota bacterium
AAAAGATCGGCGTGGACAAATTTGTCGCGGCGGCGAAGGAAAATGTCTTTTTCTATAAAGCGGAGTGGGAAAAATTTACTGAGCGCATCGGTTATTGGCTGGATTTTCAGCGCGCTTATCTCACAATGTCCGCCGACTATATGGAATCGGTCTGGTGGATTATCAAACAAATCAGCGAGAAAAAAATCGCCGGTCAAAGTTTACTCTATCGGGATTACAAAGTTTTACCCTGGTGTTCCCGTTGCGGCACGGCCCTGTCCAGTCATGAATTGGCGCAGGGGTACGACGAGGTGGAGGATCCGGCCGTTTTCGTCAAATTTAAGGTCAAAAATCCGGAGAAACATAATTTACCGGCCAACACTTTTCTTCTGGCTTGGACGACGACGCCCTGGACCCTGCCGAGCAATGTGGCTCTGGCGGTCGGTGAAGAGATTGAATATGCCATTTGGGAAAAAGATGGCGAATATTTAATTGCTTCGCCGAAATTAGTTTTGCCAAGGTCTTCGGATCTCTTCGCCTCCGGCTCGGCCAGACCATTGGCAAAACTAATTTCGGCTTCGCAGTTAATCGGTCTTGAGTACGAACCGCTTTATGATTTTCCAGAATTACAGAATGATCAATCGCATCGCGTTTATCCGGCTGATTTTGTGACGACCACCGACGGCACCGGCATTGTCCACACGGCGGTGATGTACGGCGCCGACGATTTTAAGTTGGGCACCGACCTTGGTCTGCCCAAACATCATCTTGTCGCCACCGACGGCACTTTCATCGCCGGCACGCCTTGGGCGGGGAAGTTCGTGAAAAATGTGGATCAGGAAATTATCGCTGACTTGGAAAAACGCGGGTTGCTTTTCCGCGCCGAAAAAATTAAACACGAGTATCCTTTTTGCTGGCGTTGCCGGACGCCGCTCATCTACTACGCGCGTGATTCCTGGTTCATCAGAATGTCGGCTTTGCGGGATC
Organism: Minisyncoccota bacterium; assembly: GCA_036516635.1. GTDB lineage: Bacteria > Patescibacteriota > Minisyncoccia > Phycocordibacterales > JACOZG01 > JACOZG01. The sequence goes on from DATECC010000023.1 coordinate 967, forward strand.
AATTACTCGCGGCCAATCAAAAAATAAATTGGCAGCCGGCGCATCTCCAAATCGGTCGCTTCGGCGAATGGCTGGCCGAGGCTAAAGATTGGGCCGTGTCGCGCGAACGGTATTGGGGCACGCCGTTGCCGGTTTGGTCTTCGGCCGATGGCGCGGAAACTCTAGTTATCGGTTCACTCGCCGAATTACAAGCGCATACGAAAAAATCCGGCAATAGATATTTCGTGATGCGGCATGGCGAAGCGGAACATAATGTTTTGGGTTTGATCAATTCCGGCGATCGCACCATTTATCCTTTGACCAAACTCGGCCGCGAACAGGTACAGGCCGCCGCGGCCGGTTTGCGCGCGGCGAACATCACTCGCCTCTATGCCTCACCCTTCCTCCGAACGCGCGAGACGGCGGAAATTATCGCTGCCGCCCTCGACTGGTCGCCGGCAAAAATAATTTTTGACGAACGCCTACGTGAATTTGATTTCGGGCAATTTGACGGTCAACCTTTTGCGGGATTTTTGGCCTATGAGGAAAAACAGATGCTGACTTATGATGTGGCGGCGCCGGGGGGAGAAAGTTATCTGGAAACCAAACGCCGCTTCGGTGATTTTATTTATGAACTGGAAACGAATTTTACCAGTGAGACAATTTTAATCATTACTCACGGCATCGGTCCGGAAGTGCTGGCCGCCATCATCCGCGGCGCGGACGCGGTGGAATCAAAAAAAATTATTGACGCCTCGAGTCCACCCCTCGCCAAACCTGACGAATTGTCCTTTGTGCCTCTGCCGCATAATGCCGATTATGAGTTGGATTTGCACCGGCCGTTTATTGACGAGTTAATTTTAATCGGCGCTTCGGGTCGGGAATTAAAACGCGCGCCGGAGGTGTTGGATGTTTGGTTTGATTCCGGCGCGATGCCATGGGCGCAGGATCATTATCCTTTTGATTTTGCTCCCGATCAACCGTTGCCTTATCCGGCCGATTACATTGCCGAGGCGATTGATCAGACGCGGGGCTGGTTTTACACCTTATTAGCCAACGGCGTTCTGCTTGGTCGCGGCGCGCCGTATAAAAATGTAGTTTGCCTCGGACACATTCTGGATGCCGCCGGCAAAAAAATGTCCAAATCGGTCGGCAATGTCGTTGATCCCCAATTAATGATGGACAAATACGGCGTGGACGCTCTGCGTTTTTGGATGTATGCCGTCAACCAGCCCGGCGAGGCCAAAAATTTTGACGAAACCAGTATCAGCGAAGTGATAAAAAAGTTGATCAACCCGCTGCTGAATGTCGTTTCCTTTTACGAACTTTACGGCGCCAAAAATTCGGCCGAAAAAAATCTGGCGCCGGCGGCGGTGCTGGATCGCTGGCTGTTTGGCTTACTGGAAGAATTGATCGCCACAATCACAGATCACTTGGAACATTATCAGATCACTGAAACCGCCCGGGCGTTGAAAGATTTTGTGACCGATTTGTCGCAATGGTATCTGCGCCGTTCGCGCGACCGGTTTCGGAGTCAGAATTTAACCGCGCGCGCCGCCGCCAGCGCGGCGCTCGGGCTCGTCTTGAAACAGCTAGCCAAATTACTGGCGCCATTGACGCCGTTTTTGGCGGAAGATATTTATCAGAGAATTAAATCGCCGGCCGAGCCGTTAAGTATTCATCTGGCCGAATGGCCAAAAGCAACGCCGGACTCAAAACGCAAAGGGCAAAATCCATCCGCCAGCCAGACGGGTAAAGAATTACTTGAGGACATGAAAGAAATTAGACGCCTGGCCTCGCTCGCGCTGGAATGGCGGTTGCGGGCGGGGATAAAAGTGCGCCAGCCTCTGGCGCGCTTAGCGTGGCGAAACTTAGGGAGGAAATTAGCTCCGGGATTATTAAACCTGCTCAAAGACGAGGTGAATGTTAAAACGATTGTTGAGAATCCGGCCTTGGCGGAGGAAATTGAATTGGATCTGACCATTACCCCTGAACTGAAATTGGAGGGGCAAGTCCGAGACTTGGTGCGGCAGATTCAAGACTTGCGCAAACAATCGGGCCTGCAACCCGGGCAATTGGCGGTGCTGAAAGTTTCCGCCAAGCATAAGGACCGCGAGGTGATTGGACGGCAAGTTGAAAAGTTGAAACAAGCGACCAGTTTAAGCAGAATTGAATTTCTGCCTCGTCGGCAAACAGGGAGCGACGCGACCGATGTCCCATTGGCTTTATCACACTGACGGTTTGATTTTGGCCGACTGGCCGAGCGGCGA
>DATECC010000024.1:0-30631 GCA_036516635.1 Minisyncoccota bacterium
GGAATTATGTCTGGCGGATTTAGAAACGGTCACGAAACGCCGCATCTCGCTCGCGAAAGAAATTAAACGCGGCGCGAAAGAGGCGCTGACGGAGGATAAATTATTGGGTGAGATTGAACAGGGATTGAAAACTGGTCAGTCAGCCAGTCTTTTTCCAACCGCGCCGACAAATTTACATTTATTAACAGCCAAACCGATGCTTTATGTGCTAAATACCTCCGCCGCGGCGGAAACCGCCGCGTTGGATTTCAAAAAACAATTAACCGGACCGGCGGTTGAAATTGATCCGATTTTCGGCACCGGTCTGGATGATTTGATTGTCGCCAGTTATAAATTACTCGGGCTGATAACTTTTTTTACCACCGGCGCCGATGAGACGCGGGCCTGGACAATCCGCGCGGGCGTGCCCGCGCCGGAGGCCGGTGCGGCGATCCATTCCGATTTCCGCGATCGGTTCATCAGAGCCGAAGTGATCGATTGGCAAGAATTACTCGCGGCCGGTTCTTACGCCGCGGCGCGCGAGCGGGGATTGATTCGCACCGAAGGCCGCGACTACATCGTCAAAGACGGCGAGGTGATTGAGTTTAAGATTTGAGCCAATAAAGAAACAATCAAGAAAAGTGATTATTCCATAATTCTACGATCGTAAAGATGTGGAATAATTAAAACAATGGCGACAAATGAGGTGAAAATAAAAATAACAAAAATCCCCGCCCTAAACGCTGACACGTCGGGCGGGGATTGTTAAACACTCGGTATCTAACTGTCTAACAAAGAGCGATTACGCGGTGAGTTCAGACTCAACCAAAGCAAAATACCGGTCCCATTTCTCGTCCACCAATTGAAAGGCAAGAAGGGCGGCGTGACTGTCTTTCAATTCCCGCCGCCGACAAGCCACATCTCCGTCCAACTCTTCCTGCAATCCTCGGTCTGTATTTTCCTTTGCTCGGCGCTCGGCTTCCAGTAATTTTCTGACCCGAATTTTCATATTCATCTCGGCGAGTTCTCGAAGTCCCTTCCAGTTTTCTTGGTACAGCATCTCCGGCGGCCAACTGGAAGGCATTCCAATTGCTAACTTTTCCAGCGCGCGGGTGAATTTTTCAGATTGACTAAATTTTATTCTTGCACGGGCAATGAAGATTGTCGCCAATCCGAACCAAATAAAAGCACTAATTATCCTAGCCACACTGAAGCAGATAAAGGTTGTGAGTATAAACACAAGCCCCACCGCCGTCGCCAACAGTGCCAGAAAAATGGGATATCTAACGGTTCTCCGAGTTAGTACCGGATCATAGCCATGCATCTCTTTCCATTTGCGCCGCAATAGAGTCGGCATTGCGCAATCCTTATCTAACTGTAAAAGATCAATCGCCATCATAATGGCTCCAGCGGTTTCGGTTGCCGGAATGGGAGCTTCAGGACTCCACCCTAAATACCACTTCAGACGGCATCGGGCACCTCATTCCAGTCCGTAAAGGAAACCAACTTTACGAATTCTAATTATGATTGTATATTATGAGTTAAATTTAGTCAAATTTTCGCGGCTGATAATCCGCCGGCGCCACGGCCAGATATTTTTCCAATTGTTCGCGCGTTAAAAGTCCAGCCTGCGCGCCGATTTGCTGAACGACGGACATTGAGTTAATCGGCGCCCAAACGAAGGCTTCTTCCACACTTTTGCCAAGGGCGAGCGCGCTGACGAAAGTGGCGGAAAAAGCGTCGCCGGCGCCGGTGCGTTCAAACGGCGGTTTCGGGTCGGGATAAGGGGGCATAAATAAAATCGTTTGGCCATCAGAAACATACGCGCCGCGCGGTCCGTCGGTGATCACCACAATTTTCGGACCGAGCGCGTGCATTTTAGCGAGAAGGGTTTTTATTTCTCCGGTTTCAACTTTTAAAATTTTTTGCGCTTCCGGTAAATTGCACAAAAAGATATTCGTTCGCCGATAAAGATCAGCCAAAATATCCGTGCCGAATTTAATTTGAAAAGTGCCAGGTTGGAAAGCGAGTTGAATTTGCGGCTGGGCGTTCAGATAAGTCGCCAACGATTGATGGTAGGGGAGAGAATGTTCGCCCAGCGAACTCAAATAAAGCCAGCGCGGCGCGTCGAGATCCGGTAGAACATACGGATACTCTTCGTGTTTGATTAAAATTGTGCGGTCGTCGGCGTACCACAAAACATAATGATAATTGGTGATGTGGCCGTCGTGGCGGCACACGAAACGCGTGTCCACTTTATTTTTCTCTAAAGTCGCAATGGCCTCTTGACCGTGATAATCTTTACCTAAATCGGTAACCAGCGCCGTGCGGAGGCCGAGCCGCGCCGCCGCCACGGCGGCGTTGGGACTGTTACCCACCGCCGGCACGACCGTCACCGACTCGTAAGGAATTTTCGCGCCGAAAGACAAACAAATTTCACAATGTTCGTGATTGATATCGCAATGCAATTCCGCATCTTTTAACCTAATGAAGGCGTCGGTAACAATGTCGCCGACGGTCAGAAAATCAAATTTTTCTTGTTCCATAATTGACAATTGTATTATAACTCATTTTTTCGTGTTACAATACTGTCGTATGCGGACGCTGAAAGAATGCATCGCTGAAGCCGAAGCCAAACACACCGCCATCGGCCATTTTAATGTTTCCAACATTGAAGGCGTTTGGGCGGTTGTTCACGCCGCACGGGAGTTGGCTGTGCCGGTGATTATCGGCGTGTCGGAAGGCGAACGGGATTTCATCGGTGTCCGACAGATCGCCGCCCTGATTAAAGGTCTGCGCGAAGAACGGCAACAGCCGCTTTTTCTTAACGCCGACCACACTTATTCTTTTGATCGGATCAAGGAAGCCGTGGAAGCCGGTTTTGACGCCGTGATTTTTGACGGGAGTAAATTAACGCCGGCAGAAAATATTATTGAAACCAAGAAATGCGTGGATTATGTTCGGAAATTTTCCGCTGCCGCGGGAACGGAAATTATTGTTGAGGGCGAACTCGGTTACATCGGCACTTCGTCCAAGTTGTTGGAGGCGGTACCGCCGGATATTAATCTGGGCGCCGAGGCCTTGGTCAAACCGGAACAGGCGGCCGAGTTTGTCCGTCAAACCGGCGTCCAATTATTCGCGCCGGCCGTCGGCAATATTCACGGGATGTTGAAAGAGCAAACCGATCCGGCCCTGGATATCGCGCGGATTAAACTGATCCGCGAAGCCGCCGGCGTGCCGCTGGTTCTGCACGGCGCCTCCGGCAACACCGATGATGATTTGCGGCGGGCGATCGCCGCCGGCGTCACGGTCATCCATATCAGCACCGAACTCCGCGTTGCCTACCGCGACGCCCTGAAACGCTCGCTCCAGGAAAATCCTGAAGAAGTAGCGCCGTATAAGATTCTAAAACCGGCGCTGTTGGCGATGCAAAAAGTAGTTGAAAATAAATTAAAAATATTCAATAATCTGACCAATGATTAAGAATTCGTCGTTTCGTCTGGCCGCCGCCCTGCTGGGTTTGGTGATAATTATTTTGCCGTGGCTGGGCTTGCCCGATAAATTCAAAACCGTCTTATTCGTCCTTCTCGGTCTGTTGATCATTTTATTTTCTCTGGCCGAAATCAGCAATCGGGAAATTGATCGACCGGCAACCGCCGGAAAGAATATTCATGAGGGCGGAAAATCGGACGATCGCGCGGTTTAATCGATGGTTGATGCTGGCGGGGATTGCCACCGGCGCTGTTTTTATCGCCACGACCGCCAGTTTATTTGCCGGGACCGGCCGCTGGCGGCCATTTGACAATTCGCCGCCGGTCGCCGCTTTAGAATTGGCCTCCACCACGCCGCCGGTTTTTGTCGTCACTCATTTACCAACTCCCGAATCAGTGCGGGCGATTTATTTGACCAGTTGGGTGGCGGGCACGGTGCCGCGTCGCGCCGAATTGGTCAAATTGATTGACGAAACGGAGTTGAACGCGGTGGTGATTGACATTAAAGATTACACCGGCCGAATCGCTTTTGCCGTTGACGATCCGCTTTTGATCGCTGGCGGCGCAGTGGAAAACCGAATTCCCGACATTAGAGAATTTATTGGCGAACTCCACGCGCGCGGGATTTATGTGATCGGCCGGATCTCGGTTTTTCAAGATGTTTTTCTCGCTAAGGCGCGACCGGAGCTGGCAGTCACGCGGCGCTCGGACGGCGCCGTCTGGCGCGACCGCAAGGGGATTGCCTGGTTGGAACCGGGCGCGACCGAAGTTTGGGATTACATCGTGCGTCTGGCGCGGGCCGCCTACGCGGTTGGTTTTGACGAGCTTAATTTTGATTACATCCGTTTTCCGTCCGACGGCGAAATGAAAGATATCGCTTATCGTTTTTCTGATTTGACCGTTGAAACCAGAGTTTCCGTTTTGAAAAAATTCTTCGCTTATTTACAACAAGAATTGAGCGCGCTCGACGCGCCGCGATCTATCGATTTATTCGGTTTGACCACCACCGCGTTTGACGATTTAGGCATCGGCCAGGTCCTGATGGAGGCGGCGCCTTATTTTGATTATCTGGCGCCGATGGTTTATCCGTCGCATTTCGCCGCCGGCTTTTTGAATTTTAGCAATCCGGCAGACCATCCGTACGAAGTGGTTAAACATTCGCTGATCGTAGCCGGCACGCGCTTGACGGCCGCCAGTTCCACCGCCAGCAAACTGCGCCCGTGGCTGCAGGATTTTGACTTGGGGGCGGATTACACGGCGGCGCTGGTTCGGGCGCAAATTCAGGCCGCGGCCGAAGCCGGCCTCACTTCATGGATGCTCTGGAGTCCGTCCAATCGCTATACACGCGCGGCGCTTGACTCCATTAAAGGGTCTGACCTCTAATGGGGCGGTTTGACACCAAACCAATAATATGCATATAATATAAAAGTTTTTTGGGTTATTCCAGGTACTCATCTTGGGCCCAAAGAAGGATAAAGTTCTTTGTTGTGAAAGAAAACTGTAGGTGAATATGCGGGCGGCCATTAGTTGATTGATGTATAATATAGTCGCTATGCCCGAAGAAACGAACCAGGAAGTAACCTATTTCGCCGAGACGGATTTTCGCGGCCGGCGGACAAAATTCGGCATCAAAAGCGAAGACCGCGCACGGCATCTTTATGTCATCGGTAAAACCGGCATGGGAAAATCCACCCTGTTGGAAAATCTGGCCATCCAGGACATTCAGAACGGCCGCGGTTTGGCTTTTGTTGACCCGCACGGCGCGACGGCGGAAAAACTGCTGGATTATGTGCCGCCGGCGCGGTTGAAAGATGTCATTTACTTCGCCCCTTTTGATTTGGAGTATCCGATCTCGTTCAATGTGATGGAGGATGTCGGGCCGGATCAGCGGCACTTGGTAGTGAACGGCCTGATGAGCACTTTTAAAAAAATTTGGGGGCCGGAATCATGGTCGGACCGGATGGCTTACATTCTGACCAACATTCTATTGGCGCTTCTGGGATATCCCGGCTCAACTCTGCTTGGCGTCAATCGAATGATCGCCGACAAAGATTTCCGAAAAAAAGTGGTGGATAATGTTACCGATCCGAGCGTCAAAGCTTATTGGACCGACGAATTCGCCAAATACACCGAACGATTTGCCGCCGAAGCGGTGCCGGCGATCCAGAACAAAATCGGCCAGTTCACTTCCAATCCGTTGATCCGGAACATTATTGGCCAGCCGGTTTCGTCGTTTGATTTCCGGCGGGTGATGGACGACCGGAAAATTTTTATCGCCAATTTATCCAAAGGCCGGATCGGCGAAGGCAACGCCAACCTGATCGGGGCCATGCTGATCACCAAACTTTATTTGACAGCGATGTCGCGGGCCAATCTCTCCGGTCCGGAATTGCGGATTTTGCCGCCGTTCTATCTTTTTGTGGATGAGTTCCAATCGTTTGCCAACGAATCGTTCGCCAATATCCTATCCGAAGCGCGCAAGTACAAGTTATCATTAATCATCGCCCACCAATATATTGAACAAATGGCCGAAGAGGTGCGCGCGGCGGTGTTCGGCAATGTCGGCACGATCGTCGCTTTTCGCGTCGGACCGTTTGATGCTGAAGTGTTGGAGAAAATTTTCTTCCCGACTTTCACTCAAGAAGATCTGGTTAATCTCGGCTTTGCTCAAACTTATTTGACTTTGATGATCGACGGCGTCGGTTCGCCGCCGTTTTCCGCCCTGACTCTGCCGCCAATCCCGCTCCTGCAGGACTCGCCGAAAAATCAAATTATTGAATATTCGCGAAACCACTACGCCCGGCCGCGCGGGAAAGTGGAAACCGAAATCGTTGACTGGCACAAAAGTCAATCGGCGGCGCGGCCGACAACAGCAACGGCGCCGCCGGCCGAACCAATCAGAAAAAGAGAAGAAAAACCGATGATGCCGCTTGATGTTTTGAAAAACCGCCCGCCGGCGGACAAAAAATTTTTAAGTCTAACGGAAAAAGAGAAAACCAAGGAAGAATTGCGACAATCGCTCAAAATAATTATGGAAAAGAAAACGGCGCCGCTTCATCAGCCGCCGCCATTGGACGCCGTAAAAAACGAAGTGCCGCGCGCCGTGCTAGAGAAGATTTTACATCAAGGATAATTATTTTCTCTCCGCAAACAACATCTCGGCTTTGAAATTTCCTTGGCCGTCGGTAAAGATTTGTTCAAAATACAAGCGGCCGCCGTCAGCGGGAAGGCTCGGCTCGCCGACCGCAAATTTGCTGGAAACAACCATCTCCGGTTCGCCCCACTGATTACCCCCCATTATTTTTGAGCGATAAATACCCATCGGTTTTCCCGTCGGCTGGCGATTCGAAACAAAATATAAATAATCGCCATAAACAAAGGTCTGCAGATCGTCCCCGTCGCTATTTATTGGCGGCGGCAATAATTCGGGCGCTTGCCACGCGTCGTTCGCTTTCACCGACCGGTAAATATTATGGCCTTGGAATTTTGCCGGCCGTTGGCTCCAAAAAAACATTTCATTATCTGCTCGATTAACATACGGGTCGTCATCCCAGTAAACGCTACTGACTGCTTCAATTTTTTTTGCCGGTTGCCAGGCGCCGTTTATTTTTTCAGAATAAGCAATGTCTTTCTCGCGGCAGTGGTCATCGAACGAGGTAACGAAATAAGCTTTGTTTTCATTGACTAAAGTAATGCTTTGCACCGGACAATTAAGGGTCAAGGAATGCGGTCTGGGTTCGCTCCAGCCGCCCGAAGTTTTTTCAACATAGAATAAGTCGTACCGCGGGTAATCGCCGCAGTTCCAGTTTCCCAGCGCGCCCAAAAGACAGGTTTTCTGATCATCTAAAGACGGCCCGATTTTTTTCAGCTGGCCGTCGCCGAGACGAAGTCTAAAAGCGTCCACATTGATATAACCGAAATAAAAAGTCTGGCCGTCCGGAGAAATATAATTGCCTTCCTGCCAGCCGGCGGTGTTGAACGGCAGAAGTTTCGGCTCTTGCCATTCCGACGAAACTTGCGCAATATCGTTTTTTCTGATGGCCGGCCAATCGCTGGCGTGTAAAGTTAAGCCGAAAATTTTTACCAGCGCCAAAATCCAAATGGCGCCGATGATGAAAGCGATCAACGGCACAAACGATAATCTGATTTTCTTTCCCAAACTGGCGGGTTGCTGTTCGGTAAAATCCGGTTTCATTAACAGATAAGGAATAATAAAAAAGGCGCCGTACAGAACGATAAATAACGGCAGACCGACAAAGGCCAGCAACGGATTATTTAACAGACCTTCAATGATAAAACCATGGAAGCCGCCGAGAATAAAGGCCTCCGTCAGAGTGTAGTTGTACTTGCGAAGGAGAGCGAACCAAAAAATCAGCCACAATAAATACCAGGGCGCGGTTAGTAGTAAATCCCAGCCAACGACCGGGTGAATCGGTTTGGAGAACATATAAACCAATTCGGCCACGACCGTTGAGAGATAGCCGACAATGACAAACCGCCAACCGGGACGAGGAATGATTTTAATCACCCGCGCGAACGGCCGGCGGAAAAAATAAATCAACCCGAACCAGGCGAAAACCAATAATTCGCTGACAACCGTTAAGGTTTCTCGGCTGGCGCCGTTGATCAATAAACTGGCCGCTTGCAGCAGCACCATCGCCGCCGCCCATAAAACGAAGAACCAACTCAAAATTTTAACAAATTTCCTCATCTAAATTTATTTATCAGATTAGCAGATTTGTAGTAAGATGAGCAAATGGCCGGCAAAAAACACCTGTTAATTTTTTCCTTGGCTTACCAGCCGTTCATTGGCGGCGCCGAAGTGGCGGTGAAAGAAATTGCCGATCGTTTGCCCGATTACGATTCTGATTTATTAACGGTTAATCTGGACCGTCGACAAAAAGCGGCAGAAAAAATCGGTGCAGTTTCCGTTTATCGTTTAAACAGTCCGAAATATTTTTTCCCGCTCGCGGCCTGTCGTTTGGCCGTTAAACTGCACCAAAAAAATAAATATGACGCCATTTGGTCAATCATGGCCAACCAGGCGGGGCTGGCCGCGGCGTTGTTCAAACGTTGTTTCCCTCGCGTGCCCTGGCTGCTGACGCTGCAGGAGGGGGACGACCTTAATAGTTTAGCTTATCGTTTGCGACTGTTGGCGCCGCGCTGGTTTGGCGTCTTTAAATCGGCGGATCAGATTCAAGTGATTTCTAATTATCTCAGTGCTTGGGCCAGAAGGATGGGAGCGACGGCGCCGATCAGTGTGGTGCCGAATGGGGTAGATGTTAGTAACTTTCAGGTTTTAGCTTCTAGCTTTCAGCTTAAGGATAATGAAAATAAAATCATAATTACTACCTCAAGATTGGTAAAAAAGAACGGCGTTGATACTTTGATTGAAGCCATGCAATTTTTACCAAATAACGTGCGACTGCAAATTTTGGGTACTGGCCCGAAAGAAAGGTCACTGAGAAAACTAGTGTCAAGGTTAAACCTTGACGGACGAATTAAGTTTTTTGGTCAAGTATCGCCGAACGAAATACCAAACTATTTGGCTTCCGCCGATATTTTCGTCCGGCCCGCGCGCTCGGAGGGTTTGGGTAATTCGTTTCTGGAAGCGATGGCCGCCGGCGTGCCGATTGTCGGCACGCCGGTCGGCGGCATTCCGGATTTTTTACATGATCCGCAATGGCAAGGTGAGTCCTTGCCATTTGGCAAGGACTCACCTTTGGGGCAGACGGGCTGGTTTTGCGAAGTCGGTAATCCAAAAAGCGTGGCGGAAAAAATTTCTTTCATCCTTGATCCAAGCAATTTTAATCTCGTTAACGAAGTTATAACTAAAGCCCGCAAAGTGGTCACTGAAAAGTATCATTGGCATCAAATTAGCATTCAAATAGGCCATATTTTTGAAAAACTGATTGCTAAAAATGAGAAAAATAGGTAGAGTATCAAAGTGAAAAAAATTCTCATTGCCACGCCGCTTTATCCGCCGGATATCGGTGGTCCGGCGGAATATGCTTATAATTTGGAGTGTGAGTTAAATAATCTCGGCCACGAGGTGAAAGTGGAAAAATTTTCTAGTATCAAACACTGGCCTTCCGGCTTGCGTCACTTCATTTATTTTTTCAAAATTTTGCCGGCCATGTTTCGAGCCGATTGGTGTTTGGCTCTCGATACATTCAGTGTGGCTTTGCCAGCCGTTCTCGCGGCAAGACTTTTCGGCAATAAAATTATCATTCGCACCGGCGGTGATTTTTTATGGGAACAATATGTGGAGCGAACCGGCAAATTGGTTCTGTTGCGGAATTTTTATCAAACCGAATTAGTTTTTTTTTCAAAAAAAGAAAAATTCATCTTTAAATTAACCAAGTGGATTTTAAATCACACCACGACCATAGTTTTCAGCACCGAATGGCAGAAGCAAATCTGGCTGGCTCCGTATGAACTAAATTTGGCCAAAACTTCAATCATTGAAAATTATTACGGGATTAAAGATTTAGCTCTTTTGCCATCAACCAAAAATTTCCTTTGGGCCAGCCGCTATCTTAAGCTTAAGAATTTGGAAAAACTTAAACTCGCTTTCGCGGTGGTGAAAGAAAGTCATCCAAACTTATCATTGGATATTGGTCAATGGTCACCGGAAAAATTGATAACCAAGATTAAGACTAGCTACGCGGTGATTGTCCCGTCACTTTCAGAGATTAGTCCAAATTTAATTTTACTCGCTCTCCAATATCGGAAACCTTTTATCTTGACTATGGAAACTGGCCTCCATGATCAATTACAAGAGGTGGCGGTTTTTGTTGATCCAATCAACATAGGAGATATGGCGAGCAAGATTATTTGGTTGGCTGACGAACAGAATTATCTGATTCAGCAGAAAAAAATGGACGATTTTTCATTTACTCATTCTTGGTCAGAAATCGCCAGTGAATTTTTGGAAATTTTCAGTGAGTTATGAAAATTTTAACCATTGGTTCCGATCGACAATTGTTTGATGCCACGAGCGAAGTTCGACGGCGCACCCTTAATTTAACCTCAAACTTTACGGAATTGAAGATCATTGTTCTAGCTGAAAAATCACTCGGATTCAATCCTGAACAAATCGCTCCAAACAGTTGGATTTATCCGACCAATTCAATTGGTCGTCTGAATTATATTTGGGATGCGGTCAGGTTGGGAAAAAATTTACGGGACAGCCAAATGGTCAGTGCGCAAGATCCGTTTGAATGTGGTTTAGCCGCTTGGCTGATCAACCGCCATCTCCGGGCCAAGTTGGAGCTGCAGATTCATACCGATCTCGGCAGCCCCTATTTTTGGCAGGAATCAATCAAAAACAAAATTCGTTTTCTGATGGCTAAATTTTTATTGCCGCGCGCCGACAATATCCGCGTCGTGAGCGAAAGAATTAAGAATTTCCTCACCCACCACTTCTCACTACCGGCCTCTAAAATCACCGTCCGCCCGATTGCGGTTAACACCGAACAAATTAAAACCGCGCCGATTAAGACCGATCTACATAAAAAATATCCCCAGTTTGATAAAATTATCTTGATGGCTTCGCGTTTGACGAAAGAAAAAAATATCGGTTTAGCTATTGAGGCGATGCGAGAGATCGTGAAAGCAAGACCGCGAACCGGTCTAATCGTCGTCGGTTCCGGTCCGGAAGAAAAAAAAATAAAATTTCTGACTTCTTATTTCTCGCTCTCAGAAAATATCGTTTTTGAACCGCAGTTAAATCAAGAAACTTTATATTCCTATTACAAAACTTGCGATTTGTTTCTTTTGACTTCTTGGTACGAAGGTTACGGAATGACCCTAATTGAAGCCCAAGCCGCCGGCGGCAAAATAATTTCAACCGATGTCGGCGTGGCCCGAGCCGTCGGGGCCATCATAACTGATTTTTCCGTCACTACACTGGTTGAAAAAATTTTGCGCTTATTTCAATCTCGATCTTCATAATTTTTTCGCCTCGATATTTATGCTCGTTCCCAAAAACCAAAAATGTTTCGCCCAACCTTGCTCAAAATAATTCGCCAATTTTATTGTCAAGTCCGATAACCAAAAATCAAACGGCCGGAAAATAATCCGGTAATTGTATGATTGCCATCTGATCACTTCCAATCCCTGTGTCCGTAAAAAATCCAGATATTCTCTAAGCCGATATTCGCGATGGATTAATTTTGTTGCTTGGTTTTGTTGCGTTAACCGGCGAATCAAACGCGCGAGCGGTGTCAGCCCCCAACGATCCCACATTCTCGCCGGGTTCCACCAATTGGGGATTGAAACGATTAATCGTCCGTCGGGTTTTAAAACACGTTTAATTTCAGTAAAAACTGCCGGTTCGTCATCAAGATATTCAACCAATCCCATCGCACTGATTACCTCAAAATAATTATCTGGAAAATCAATTTTTTCCGCCGTTCCAGTAGAAAAAAATATCTTCGCCGCCGGCCCAAATTTTTTTCTGGCCGCCTCAATCATCTGCGGCGAAATATCAACCCCATAATAAGTCCAATTATTTTTAATAATTTCCGCGGTCATTACTCCTGGCCCGCAACCAAGATCCAGGATTTTTCCCGGACCTTGACCCAACAGAGCAAGTAGACTTTTTTTTCTGACGCGAAAAGAATAACCTTCGGCCGTTCGGGCAGCATACTTGACGGCGTAGCCGTCTGGGTCAACGCTGAAATTCTCGATCACTTTTAATTTTTGATTTAAAAACATCAGTTCATTATTAGTTCGCCAATCTTAACGCAAAACTAAACTGGAAACCAGTGCTCGAAAAATGTTAAAATCATGGTGAGCCTGAATAGTTAATCGTGGCAACAGCAAAGGAATTTCTTTGGCCGGTCTAATTCTTCTTGGGTTGGTCGTCCAAGCATAACGCCAACCTAACGACCTTAAAATTCTCAAAGTCTCGACGTCCCAATCACCCGATTGGCCGTTAGGGTAAGCGAAATGAGAAACGGTCCCTAATCGACCGGCAATCAATTTTTGTGACTGATAAATTTCTTTTTCTTGTTCGGCTGAAGATAATTGGCTCAAGATCGGGTGATTGAGAGTGTGATTACCGAAAATCATACCAGCGCGAGACATAATTTTAATTTCGGTCCAAGAAAGGGGTGAATAATTCGGCGCCGTTTCAAATGAAAAGACTAAATTATTTTTTTCTTCAATTTCTCGCAGTTGGAACAATCTGGTTTTTCCCGAGCAATGTTTCAGGTATCGATTGATTACTATATTCGCGGAAATTTTTTCATGAGGTCGGCGGAGAGAAAAAACCTGTTGCTGGCCAGCAAAATTCAGCGTTAAATTTAATTGTTCACAATGATTAATGGCAAATTCCAAACGATCAGTCCAAAGCGGTTGCCGTTTTTCAATAAAATTTCCGGTCAGAAAAAAAGTGGCGGTCACCGCCTCCGTCTGAAGGATTGGAAACGCTTGGTCAAAATTATTTTTGTAGCCATCATCAAAAGTCAGAGCGCACAATGGCTGATCGACCGCCGCTTCTAAATTATTCTCCATCTCTTTTAATGAGACAATTTTAAAATGTTTTTTTAACCAACGAATTTGCCGTTGAAAATCTGTCGCGGAAATATGTTTGCCATGGTAGTTTTCAATTCCCGGAAAACTTTTATGGTCAGTCACCCCGTGGTAGAGCAAAACCAGCGGCCGGTGGCGGTTGAACCAACACCCCAAATTAGCCATAAATTGATTACCGAGAATTCCTCCCGCTAGTTTCTTGACCATTTTTTATGTTATATTGCTGAAACTATGTTGTTAAGCCAGCGAGGGTCAAAATTGCTGATTTTAACCCAAAAAATCGACTGTCAAGATGATGTGTTAGGATTTTTCCACGGCTGGGTCCAAGCCCTAGCCGGACAATTCGAATTTATTAATGTTATCTGTTTGGAACAAGGTCAACTTGATTTGCCAACCAATGTCAAAGTTTATTCTCTTGGTAAAGAAAAAAAACATCGTCGCTGGCAATATCTGTTCCGATTCTATCGCCTGATTATTTCCCTGCGCCATAATTACGATACGGTATTTGTGCATATGAATCAAGAATATATCCTACTGGGTTCTCTGCTTTGGCGGCATTGGGGGAAAAAAATTTTTCTCTGGTATAACCACACCACCGGCACGATTTGGACACGTTTGGCAATGAAGCTGGCCCAACGGGTCTGCCATACTTCCCCTTACGCTTTTACCGCCGGCACCGAAAAATCACTCCGGTTACCGGCGGGAATTGATACCGACTATTTTCGGCCGATCCGATCGATTAAAAAAACAGCCAACAGCATTCTCTATTTGGGGCGAATTGCACCGGTAAAAAAAATCCATATTTTAATCGCCGCGGTGAAAAAATTAAACCGCGCGGATAGAAAGATTATTCTTGATATCTACGGTGGATCATCGGCGAAGGATCAAACCTATCTTGAAAATTTGCGTCAGTCGGCGGCAGAACTAACTAAACTCGGACAGATAAATTTTTGTGGGCGGATTCCTTATCTCGCCACGCCGGAAATTTATAATGCTCATGAAATTTTGATTAATCTGACGCCGCGCGGCAATTATGATAAAACTGTCTTGGAAGCAATGGCCTGCGAAACCCTGGTCGCCGTCTCCAGTCAGGCCTTTTCAGATTTGCTGCCGGAAAACTGTTTTTTCAGCGAAGAAGACCCGGTTAGTCTAACTGTCGCTATCGGGAAATTGTTAGATTTAAGTTTAACTGAAAAACTTAACGCCGGTCGAAAATTCAGACACACCATTATCGATCGCCACGATTTGAAAAAATTAGCTCAACAATTGAGGCAAATGTGAAACAAAGTTTGTTCAGAAAATTAACCCATCGATCTCTAGCTAAACTAATGATTTCTGGAACGATACTTGATGTCGGCGGCGATTACCGTTCGCTTTATCGCATCTGCCTTGGCGGTCAGCACAAATTTATAACCTTAAACATTGATGAACAGACAAAACCAGACTTAAAATTTAATGCGGAGTCCATTCCTTGGCCCGTATCCAATAGTCAATTTGACGCAGTTTTGTTGATTAATGTGCTGGAACACATCTACAATTACCGTGCTGTCTTGCAAGAAAGTTTCCGTGTCGTTAAGCCGGACGGACACCTGATCATCGTCGTTCCTTTTCTTTACCCGCTTCACCCCAGTCCTCACGATTATTTTCGCTACTCAGAAGAAACACTCCTTAAATTATTGAACGACCATCACTTCAGTGATCGGCAGTTGACTTGTCTAGGTTATGGCGCCTTCAGCACCGCTTGCGCCAATTTGCAGCGTTTTTTTCCACTCCCGCTATACTGGTTTTTGGAAAAAATTTCCATCGGCACAGATTGGGTAATTAAATATCTCGCCCGCCGACTGGGCCGAAAATATACTGGCGCGGAATACCCGCTTGGTTATTTGGTTGTCGCGCGACGAAGTAAGCAACCCATATGCTAAAAAAAATTATCCGACCTTATCTTTATCGTTACCGCCACCGCCTCCCCCTTTTTTTACAGCGGAAGTTTTTCAAGTGCGTAACCTTATTGCCTAATGGTCGGGGCCGCGGCCGGGTTTTAGTAAGTTACGCTTTGACCTCGGCCGGTCTGCCCGCCAACCATCCGTTGTTCGCTTATCACACCGGACCCTGGGAGAGCAATCGGATAGTTTCAATGTTTAATCATTACGGTTTTATTGTTGACTGTATCCATTACACCGATCGTTCTTTTGTCCCTCGAGAGGATTACGATATCATTTTTGCTTGCACCGGTGAACTTTATCGCCTCGTGGCTTCAATGAAAAAAGAGCCTGGTCGGATAATAAAAATTTGGCACTCGGTGATCAGCTCGGTCGAATCCAATAATGCCGCCGAAATAGCGAGAATTACCGAATTAATAAACAGACATCCACAAGCTCTTTATTTTCCTAAGCGCCAAGAACCGCACGAGAGAATCCAAGACAAATTGAGAACCCTGGTCGATTATTGTGTATTAATCGGTAATCAACATGTTCAAAACACCTTTCCTCAATCATTTCATCCCAAAATCACCCGTGTCACCGTCACGGCCTCGCCATTATCTTATTTTAAGTCAGAGACAGAATGGGTGCCACCGGAAAAAGAATGGTTGTGGTTTTTTGGCAATGGCGCGGTGCGTAAGGGATTGGACATTACTTTGGAGGCCTTTGTTAAACATCCCGATTGGCAGTTAAATATTGTTGGCTTAATTGATCAAGAACCAGATTTTCTAAAAATTTACCGGCGAGAATTATTAGAAACGCCAAATATTCACTGGCACGGTTATTTAAACCCCGGCAGCGAGCAGTTTAACGCTCTCGTCAAACGCTGTTTTGCTTTCATTGCGCCAACGGCGACCGAATCAATCTCCACGGCCGTGGCCACTCTATTACAAGTTGGACTCTATCCGCTCTTAAGCGCAGATACGGGGGTCGATTTACCGATTGGGGCCGGCACCTATTTAACCGAACTCTCGGTGCCGGAAATCGAGGCCAAGGTGGCGAAAATTTATCGCAAAAAAGTAAATGAACTTGCGGCAGAAATCCGTCAAACGCAAGCACTGGCTCGTCGTCAATTCTCGCGCGAGAAATGGCAACAGGAGATGGGGTCGTTCATTGCCAAAGTCTTACGAGAGAATAATTTAATTTGATCACTTTTTGTTATTTCGGCATTTATCAGCCAACTTGGGCACGCGACACCGTTTTACTGAAAGGGTTAGCGGCGCGCGGCGAAAAAATAATTTTACTGACGGATAACTCAGCCGGTTGGCGTAAATACTGGCACTTATGGCGCGCCCACCGCTGGCACCGCGAACCGTATGATTATTTACTGGTTGGTTATCTCTCCAATGCGGCGGTGCCGCTGGCTCGCCTGGTTTCCCGCCGGCCGGTGATTTTTAATGCCGGCAATTCTCTGTACGAGGGAGCGGTCTTGGATCGCGGTGACTACGGCCCATGGTCGCCACGCCGCTACTTAATTTGGCTAATCGATTTCCTGGCTTTCCACTCAGCGCACCTAGTTTTAGTAGAAAGCGCCCAACAAAAAAAATTTTTACGGCGGCGCTTTGGCGTGCCGGAACGCAAACTGGCGGTATTGTTTACCGGGGCGATCGCGGCCGTTTCTTCTCCCGGTCCAACCGTGGCTAAAGCAGACACTTTTACTGTCCTGTTTCGCGGCTGGTTGGTGCCGGCGACCGGCGTGGAGCAAGTCTTGGCGGCGGCGAAGTTGCTCCGCGGTGAACCAATTAATTTTTTGCTCATCGGCCGCGGGCCACTCTTGAGGCAAGTCCAAAAGACGATTCAAGAATTCGGTTTAAGCAAAGTCAAACTGATTACCGAATTTTTGCCCGAAGCGGAACTCCACCGCCAAATGCTCGCCGGTCAGATTATGCTTGGCCAATTTTCTGATCATCCGCGGTTGGATCGAACGATTCAAAATAAAACCTTTGAAGCTCTGGCGCTCGGTTTGCCTTATATCACCAGGGATTCCAAAAGCAACCGCGAACTCTTAATCAATGACAAAAATTGCCTCTTTGTTAAACCCGCTGACCCGACCGACTTGGCGGCCAAAATTTTACAGCTAAAAAATGATCCGGCTTTAAGGGAAAAGTTATCCCGCAACGGCCGAATTCTTTACGAACAAAAACTGACCCCTTGCGCAATTGCTGATGAATTCTTAAAGATTATAAAAATATCAAAAATTAAATCTTAATGGATTTATAAATCTTCACGATTTCGCCTCTTGGGCTAAATCGGATTTAACCATCATTGCCACCAATTGTTCAAAAGTGGTTTTGGGTCGCCAGCCGAGTTCACGTTTGGCTTTACTGGCGTCACCGACCAACAAATCAACTTCCGCCGGACGAAAGTAGTGCGGATCAATTTCAATCAAGGTCCGGCCGGTTTTTTTGTCCACCCCTTTTTCTTTAAGGCCGCGCTCGCGCCAAACCAATTCAAAATCCAAAAATCTGGCGCTCAATTCGGCAAACTCGCGAATGGTGTGAGTTTCGCCGGTGGCCAAAACATAGTCGTCCGGCTTCGGCTGTTGGAGTATTTGCCACATTCCTACCACATAATCTTTGGCGTAGCCCCAGTCGCGGCTGGAATCCAGATTGCCCAGATAAAGTTTTTTTTCCAAGTTCAGTTTAATCCGCGCCAACCCACGGGTAATTTTGCGGGTGACAAAGGTCTCACCCCGCCGCGGTGATTCATGGTTGAATAAAATACCGTTGACCGCGAACAAATTATAACTCTCGCGATAATTTTTAGTGATCCAGTAAGCATAAACTTTGGCACAACCGTAGGGCGAGCGGGGATGAAAGGGAGTGATTTCGGTTTGGGGGACTTCTGTTGTCTGGCCGAACATTTCCGACGAAGAGGCCTGATAAAATCTAGTGTTGCTTTTGGTTTCCCGGATGGCGTCCAAGAGTCGGAGCGGGCCGAGAGCGACCACATTGCTAGTGTACTCCGGCGTGTCAAAACTGACCCGAACATGGCTTTGGGCGCCCAGATTGTAAATTTCATCGGGTTTGATTTTTTCTACTAAACGCGAGACGCTGGAGCTGTCGGTCAAATCGCCAGAGTGGAGAAAAAAGCGAACGCCTTTCTCGTGCGGATCGCGGTAGAGGTGGTCAATCCGGCTGGTGTTAAAAGTGGAGCCGCGGCGGATCAACCCGTGAATTTCGTAATCTTTAGTCAGCAAAAATTCTGCCAAATACGAACCGTCTTGACCGGTGATGCCGGTAATCAGAGCGCGCTTCATTGGTTTTTTAATTCGGCCAAAGTCAAGGTGGCGGTTTTAACCCAGGAAAACTTTTTTAATTGTTCCGCCATCTTAATCTTCAACGTTTCTCTCACTTTATCATTTTTTAATAAACAATCAACAGCCTCAGTAAACTCACTGATATTATTGGTTTCGCATAGAGTGGCGGCGCCACCGGCAATCTCCATGATACTGGAATTACGGGCGGCAACAACCGGTAGGGACTGTTGATAAGCCTCGAGAATTGGCATCCCAAAACCCTCAAAAGAGGACGGAAAAATCAGTAAAGTCGCTCGAGTATAAATGAATTGAAGGACTTCGTCTGGAACGAAGCCCAAAAAATGAACGCGCGCAGTGAGTCCGTATTTAGCAATCAAAACATCAAGCTCATGTTTAAGATTTTTTTTCTTGATCAGACCGGAAAAAATAACCTGGAGGTCGGGATAAAAACTGGTCAAACGATGAAGCACCTCAATCACTAAACAATGATTTTTATGAGGCCAAAGCGCGGCCGGATAAAACAAAAATCGCGAGGGCAAATTAATCGGTCGCGGCGGGGAAGACTTAATTGATGGAGCTAGGGGAGTAACGGTGATCATCTTTATCGGCCAGTTTAATTTTTCCACCAAAGTGCGTTTGGTGTATTCGGAAATGGCAAAAATATGCCGGGCCTGATCCTTTATGTAAACTAAATTTTCGCGCCGGGCCGCAAATTCAATGGCGGAAAAATTTCCCGGCCAATACTCGTGTTGCAAATCAAAAACCGTCACATCATGTTCGACCGATTGTAAACCGCGCGGGTAAATTTTTTGGGTTGGGAAGAACATTTGACGGATCTGATAGGTGTTCATCAAATGATTCAATTCTTGAGCGACCAAATTTTCCATCCGCTCATCGTCCTGTCTTAGTTTGGCCCAAAATTTTTTGACTGCTAAAATTGGCCGGCGACCAAGGTCGAAACAAGGATCGCACACATATACAACAACATTTGACTGACTACGATGCGGTTTAAAAAAAAAGCGATCGCGCGCGCGGATAATGAGGAAAAATTTGATTGTCCGATCAAGCTTCAGTAATTGGTCCAATAAATTTTTAACATAAACAAAAGCTCCCGTTTGGTCGCGGGCGGAAACCCATAAAAGATTAATCGCTAAATGCATTGCCAAAAATCATTTTTTACTATATCATAAACGGATCTAAATCTGAATAAATCTTATGCCGGGCAGTCATTCCCAACAGCTAAATGAAATTGTCGAAATTATGGTTTTGCTGAAACCAAAAAGTATTTTGGATGTCGGGGTCGGTTTCGGTAAATACGGAGTTTTAGCTAGAGAATATCTTGATTTGTGGGCCGGAGCGCAAAAAAGCCGTGATGATTATCGGCAGTGGCAAACTAAAGTTGACGGGATTGAAGCTTGTCAAAATTATCTTACCCCTCTCCATTCTTTTATCTATAACCAGATCCATATCGGAAATGTCAACAATATTGTCCCGTCAATAAAAGATTTTGCTTACGAGCTGGTCCTGCTTATTGATGTGATTGAACACTTAAATCGTCAAGACGGCTTGAAACTTTTGGATCAACTTTATCGGATTGGGCGAAATATTTTAATCAGCACGCCAAAAATTATGGGTGATCAAGACATCTTATACGGCAATGAATTTGAACGCCATATCCATCAATGGCAGGAAACTGATTTTGCCGATTTACCGGAATCAATCATCATTCCTAATGAGGCCTCACTTATTATTTTTTCCGGCCAGAATATCGTGAAGATCAAAGCGCTGGTCAAAAAGAAAAAGCGGCAATCCTTCAAAAAAAGTCTCAAGACCATTTTTCCGTTTCTAATGTTTCCCTATCGTTGCTTTAAAAAATTTATCACCCGATGAAATTACAGGATCAAACAATTTTAATCACCGGCGGCGCAGGGTTTCTCGGTTCAGTCGTGGTTTCTAAACTCGTTGAACGCGGAGTGGCTAAAGCGAAAATTCGCCGGCCGCGGAGCCGAGAATTTGATTTGCGCCATTGGTCGGATTGCCAAACGGTTGTTCGGGGAGTAGATCTCGTTATCCATCTGGCCGCCAAGGTCGGCGGCATTGGTTATAACCAAACACACGCCGGTGAGCTCTTTTACGATAACCTGATGATGAGTACCCAAATGATGGAGGCGGCGCGGCAGGCGGGAGTAAAAAAGTATATCGCCATCGGCACAGTCTGCGCTTACCCGAAATTTACGCCTGCGCCATTCAGGGAAGAATCACTCTGGGACGGTTATCCGGAGGAAACCAATGCGCCTTACGGTTTGGCCAAGAAGATGGCTCTGGTCCAAGCGCAAAGTTACCGCCAGCAATACGGGTTCAATGCTATTTATCTGCTACTCGTTAACCTTTATGGTCCGGGTGATAATTTTGATTTGATCAGTTCCCATGTCATTCCGGCTCTGATCCGGAAAGTTCAGGAAGCGAAAATGAAAAACCTGCCGTTCGTTGAAGTCTGGGGAACCGGTCGAGCAACGCGAGAATTTCTTTATGTTAACGATGCCGCCGCCGGCATTATTCAGGCGACAGAAATGTACGATGGGGCCGAACCGGTTAATTTGGGCAGCGGTCGAGAAATTTCAATTAAAGATCTAATCACAACAATCTGCCGGTTGATGAATTACCGGGGGGAAATCAGGTGGAATCTAGACAAACCAGACGGCCAACCGCGCCGCCGGCTGGATATTGCCCGCGCCAAAAAATTTTTTAACTATGCGCCGACTACCGATTTGGAAACCGGCCTAAAAAAAACTATCAAATGGTATCTCCGGTAAAAAATATTTATTACATTTCCACCTTGCGATTGCCGACCGAAAAAGCCTACGGAATCAATATGGTAAAAACCTGCGAGGCCTTAGGTCAACAGGGGGCAACGGTTAAATTGATTTCGCCGGCATTCCGCCATTTGCCGGACCAGAGTATTTATGATTATTACGGTGTTAACAAATCTTTTTCCGTCAGTTTCTATCCGTTCCCGGATCTGGTCAGTCGGCTACTGGCTCTTAATCTTTATTTGTGGCGCCGGCAAATCACCAGCCGGCCGGTATTTTCTTGGTGGTTATTTAAATTAGCTTTTCTTGGTGACCAAATTATTTTCTCATTAACTCTATTGTTTTATTTCGTGACCCACTCACGGCAGCCAGTCATCTATACCAGAAGTCTAATGCCCGCTTTAATTTTAAAAATTTTGGGCTACCGCGTTTATTACGATCTGCATGCTTTTCCCCATTGTCACCGTTGGTTTTGGTATCTAACTCTCCGTCGCCTTAACGGATTAACAGTCACTAATCACTGGAAGGCGAAGCAATGCAAACAATTATTCGCTCTTGACCAAACTAAGGTGTTGATTGCTCCGAACGGTTTTGATCTGGATTCATACAAGACACCACTCGATCGTTCGGCAGTACGACGGCAATTGGTGCCAGAACTTCACCGGCCGATTATCCTTTACACTGGTCATCTCTATGATTGGAAAGGAGCTCAAGTTTTGGCCGCCGCCGCGCGCTTTCTGCCAGATTCCTATTTCGTTTTCATCGGTGGAATGGCTGATGACTGTGAACAATTCCGCCGGCGTTTTAATTTTTCCAATCTAGTTATTTTGGGTCGTCGTCCCCATCGCGACATCGCCAATTATTTGCGTTCAGCCGATGTGTTGGTTTATCCTAATCCCGGATTATCGCGACAAAAACATTTGACCTATTTTGCCACTTATGACACCTCGCCGATAAAATTGTTTGAGTATATGGCCAGCGGTGTACCGATCATAGCCACCGACTTGCCGGCGATACGCGAAATGTTAAATAATAATAATGCCACTTTGGTTAAACCAAACGATGCTCAAGCGCTGGCACAGGGGATTGATCAAGTGTTAACCCATTATCAAATAATGCTTGAAAAAGCCCGACGCGCCCTGAACGATGTTCAGCCATATTCTTGGTCAGCGCGCGCGAAACACATCCTTAACTTTATTAATGAATGATGAAAAATAAAAGACTAAACCCAAAAACAATAGAATTTTTTGGTCCGCCGGGTAGCGGCAAAACGACCTTGGCGAAAAAGTACGCTCTGAAAAATGGATTAATCTTCATCATCATCAACAGTCGCCGACAACGTTACGGTTATGATTTTATTTATTTCTTCACGCACCCGATAAAATTTTTTAAACTCTTGGTCATCACCGTAATTCAAGGACGCCGCTCTTTTGTTTTATTGCGGCATAAATTGCATCGCCTCAGTCATCATCTAGCTTTAGCCGCGAAATCAGATTGGCTTTCCCACCAACGCCCAGTGGTGATTGATGAAGGCTTGGCCCAATATTTTTTTTCAGTTTATGAACAATCAGTGGCGGCGGCCGCGATTAAAAATTATTTTCAGCAATTTGTTCAATCCGATATTTTAGTGTTCATCACGGCTGTCGAAACCATTCGTTTGGACAGAATGTTGCAACGGGGGAGGATACCAAGATGGCATGCCAATTTTAATCCCCAACGATGGCTAAAAAACATCGTCATGAACGCCCACCTGATTCCCGAACAACTCACTAATCCACCTTTTAAGTTTTTGTTCTTTGATACGACGACTAATGATTATGATCTGGTCGTTCAAGAATTGGCTGACAAAATTCGGCAATTATTATGAAAACCATTTTTCTCACTGTCATTCGCAGTATGGTCGCTCGTAATCTGCTCCAAAATGATTTTTTTTGTATCCTGCGGGAAAAGTATCGGATTGTGATTCTAACACCAGCGGCACGCGATCCGAGATTTATCCGGGAATTTTCACATCCCAACGTATCCTTTGAATATTTTGAAGACAAGAGTCATACTCGCGCCGACATTCTTTTTTTGGGATTGCATAAATATCTAATTTGGAGCAAATTTATCGCTTTGAAATTACGCTATGGCATTCGCACTCTAACCAAGCCGGAGAATTTAAGTTTAATCCGCTATTGGCTCTTTGCTTTGATTTTTGTCCCGTTGTCCAAATTGGTTTTTCTTCGTGATTGGTTGCGTTGGGTGGATTTCTATTTCGGCCAAAAACAAAAGGTGCGCGAGTTCCGGGCTTTGATTCGGGCCGAGCGACCAGTTTTAATTGTATCGACCTCAATTTCATCTAATGTGGAGGGCGCCCTACTGAAAGCGGCGCGCTGGGAGGGGGTCAAAACGGTGGGGATGCCCAAGAGTTGGGATAATCTCTCCCGCGCCGGTTTCCGGGCCAAGGCCGACCTCTTGGTGGTCTGGAGCCAATTTATGGCCGACCAAGCAGTTACTTTTCAGCGTTACCGGGCCGAGCAAGTGAAGATAATTGGCATCCCCCAGTTTGATGGTTATCTCGACCCGCGACGGTTATGGTCACGCGAGCGGTTTGGTCAAGAGTTTGGTTTAAACCCCCACCGTCGGGTGATTTTATTTACCTCGGAGGGTAAAACTGTGCCGGAGGACGCCGATATTACTCTCTTACTCGCCGACTTTATTAGTCGAGGTGAGTTATCCGACTCCTCGCTTCTTATTCGGCCTCACTTTAGTTATCCCCAAGATGAGGAAAAGTTTGCCGCGCTCTCTGGCCGGCCAGGCGTGGTGATTGACCGATTAAATAACCCCGCTTCCGGCTTTAAGGATTACGGTGATTTTAGCGTCGCGGCCTATGAACGTTTTGCCAATAGCTTGGCCCAGGCCGCGGTGGTAGTGAATGTTTGCTCGACTATTACCTTAGACGCGGTGGCGTTCGATAAGCCGATAATTAATGTCGCCTTTGAACCGAGGATTAATGTGCCGATTCAACCCCAATCCCTGGCTATGTCTTATGAGAGCGATTATTATTTAGAAATTATCCAAACTCAAGGGACGCGATTGGTGAAGTCGCGCGAAGAATTTTTAACGGCCTTGCGCCAATACCTGGCTAATCCCAAACTAGATGCTCTCGGTCGAATTCGGTTGCGCGAGCGCTTTCTTGGTCCCTTGGATGGTCAAACCGGCCGGCGATTTGCCGACTTAGTGGTCAAATGTTTAAATGGATAAAATCATGAACCTTTTCCCACGCTTGCGCCAGCTGACCATCCCGTTTTGGCAGGCCTTTCGTTCCTACAAACGCCAGATCGTTATCTTGGTAGCTTTGGGTTTTTTTGGCGGGTTGTTTGAAGCGATCGGCATTAACACCCTAATTCCCTTATTTTCCTTCCTTCAGAGCGGTGGCGCCGCCGGCGATGATATTGTTTCCAAAGCGATTGTCTGGGTTTTTTCCTGGTTACGGATTGAGGTTAAATTTTCCACTTTCCTGATTCTTATTGCCACCCTTTTCTTTTTAAAGGCGCTGGTTTTATTGCTCTCATCTTACATTCGAATTCTCGTTCGCTCGAATTTTGAGAGTGACAAGCGCGAGGCTTTATTGCGCAAGATGTTCGCCGCCGCTTGGCCGCGATTACTCGCCCAACGGATTGGTCACCTGGAAACTTTGCTTATTATGGATGTCAGAATGAGCGCCAAGTTGTTTGAGATCATCGCTGATTGTATTATTTTGGGCACCAGTTTGGTTGTTTATCTCTTGGTCGCGGTGAATATTTCTTGGTGGGCGACTCTCGCCACCCTCGGCTTCGGCGCCGTTTTCTTTTTCGTCATGCGGCCGATCTTGCGGCGGCTTAAAAATTTGGCGCGGCGAACCGCCACGCTCAATAAAGAAGTCGCGCATTTGATCGGCGAGAGTACCACTGGATTAAAAACAATTAAGGCTTTTGCCGCCACCAAGCCGTTTTTAGAAAAAGGCCGCGGACAATTTGCCTTGTGGAAACGGTTGCAGGTTCGGGCATCCATTTTCAGCACTTTGACGACGGTTTTCATCCAGCCGTTATCGATTTTTTACATTTTAGTAGTTTTCGCGGCGATTAATTCTTACTATCCAAACTTTTCTTTTGCGGCTTTAGCGGCACTGTTTTATTTAATCCACCGAATTTTCAGTTACATTCAAATGATTCAGAACAATCTCCAGCACATTGTTGACTTGGCACCCTACTTGGGAGATACGCTTAGTTATGAAATCACCATGGCCCGCAATCGCGAAGCCGAAGGGGGAGCGGAAAAATTTTCTTTCAAGCGCGAGTTAGCTTTTATGGAAGTCTGCTTTCACTATCTCTCCGGCCGCCCGGCCGTTTTGGCCAAAGTGTCGTTTAAGGTGCCGCGCGGGTCGCTGGTTGGAGTGATCGGGATGTCCGGCGCTGGCAAAACCACCTTGTTCGATTTGCTCTTGCGGTTATTTCGGCCAACAAGCGGGGTGATTAAACTTGACGATCGGCCGATTGAAGCAATCTCTTTGGCCGACTGGCGGGGTCATCTCGGCTATGTGCCGCAAGACGCCTTTTTGTTGAATGACACCATTGAGAATAATATCCGGTTTTTTAACTCCAGCATTACCTTAGCCGAAGTCAAAACCGCCGCCCGGCTGGCCTATCTGGATGCTTTCATCGCGACCTTGCCTGCTGGTTACCGGACGCCGGTGGGCGAGCGCGGAGTGCGTCTCTCGGCCGGCCAGCGCCAGCGCGTTGGGATTGCTCGGGCGCTGGCACGCCGGCCTGAAATCCTGCTGCTTGATGAGGCAACCAGCGCCCTGGACAATGAGTCTGAAGTGGCGATTCAGCGAGCGCTCGAAGAGTTGAAAGGCCAGATGACCATTTTAGTAGTCGCGCATCGTTTATCAACCATTGCCAATGCCGACAAGTTAATTGTTTTAGACCAAGGTCGCGTGGTTGAAGACGCGCCGCCCCAAGAGTTGCTCAAAGATAAGCAGTCCTATTTTTACCGTGTCTCCAACCTCCGAAGCTAAATATTCGTTCGGCGATTATATCAGCTTGGATCGCTGGGTCAGTTTTTACTATCAATTAAAATCAATTTTGGCCGTGGCGCCGGCAACGATGCTGGAGGTGGGCAAGGGTAGCGGCCTAATCGAGTCGTTTATCAAGCGCCGAACGGCGATTAAATATCAAAGTCTGGATTCGGATGTGCGGCTTGAACCTGATCTGTTGGGCGATGTCCGCCGCATCCCCGCTCCCGACGATTCGTTTGATCTAGTGGCTGCGTTTGAAGTTTTGGAGCATTTGCCGTTTGCCGAGTTTGAGACGGTGCTTGGTGAACTAAGACGAGTCGCTAAGCGTTATGTTTTATTAAGTTTGCCCGACAGTCGGCCCCATTTCCGTTTTTCGTTCAAAATCCCCCTGTTACCTCGATTCCAGGCGGCCTTAAAATTACCAGTCGGGCGGCGGGCCAAACTGCCGCCGACCGGTCCCGAATCCCACTGGTGGGAGATCGGCTGGCGGGGTTATTCGCCGCGTCGCATTCGGAAGGCGCTCAAAAAACAGTTTCAAATTTTGGCCGAGTTCGTGCCCTACGAAAATCAGTATCATCACTTTTATCTTTTAAAAAAATGATCGCTAAACCAAAACTTTTTTTGGTGCCAGCCTATATTGGGCCGCTTAAATATTATGCCAAACTGATTCCCTGGCTCTCGCCAAACTACGAGGTCGAGTTTTTAATTGTTCGGTCACCCAACCAGCGACGATGGCAAATGGAGAACTATCTTAGAGATAATGGCTACAGTTACCATATTATTGATCAGGGGCTGAAACCAGCTCGTGGGATTTATCTGCCTTTGATAACGCCAGTTCTCAAGCGTCTATCTCACCTACGAGCTTGCCGGCGATTTCTTGAAATTCATCGTCCGGCCAAGCTGGTGCTGACCAAAAATCTCCCCCCTTACCGGGTAATTTTGAAAGAAGCTAACCGGCAAGGGGTGGATACGATTATTTTGCAGTGGGCCTATGGCGGGAATAAAGTGGTTAGCCGGTTGAATTTTGCGTCACCGTCCTGGTGGCGGAAACTTTATTATCGCTTAATGGACGATCTGTACTGGTTGATTGATTTTTTTGTCGGCGGCCTGGCTTACGCTCATTCGCCGGGAGTTGTCAATCGTTTGGGTTTGATGGACGAAGCGGCGATAGAAATCTTTCGCGATGATTGCGGTATTTCTCCGGAACGAATGATCAAAGTGGGAATGGCCGACCGGCAATTTGCTTACGAACTTAAGCGACGAATCACTCGGGACGCCGCCTTTCGGAAAGAGCTGGAAAGGAAATATGATTTGGGTAAAAAAGGGAAAATCATTACCGTACTGGTTTGGGGATTGCATAAAAGAAAAAGATGGAATTTCTCTCTCGAAGAACATCTGGATTATTTTCGAATGATTTTAGAATCAATCAGAAAATTTTTTCCGCCGGTGACCGCTGAAATCGTTTTCAAACTTCACCCCGGTGACGACGCCACACTTTATTTTCCCTTCAAAGACGCGGCGGTAAAAGTTTTTGGCGACGAAGCGGAAACCGAGGAATTGATTGGCTTGGCCGATCTGTGTATTTCTGATCCCTGGACGGCGGCTAATACTTTGGTTATGGCCGTCGGCGGACCGGCCTTCTTCGTCAATTTCTCCCGACTGACGGCAATTAACGCCGGCAAGGAGTTGTATCGCCTTCACGAGCTTATTATCAGTCGACGGGGATTTGAAGATTCTCTGCGCCAATTTAAGCAGGGAATTATTACGCCTCAATATGATGATCAACACATTGACCTCCACGCCATTGATAAAATCATCGCGCTTATTGGTTGACCTACCTAACTAAAATCTGGAAAAACCGTCGCCAAAGGCAAATTCAAGGTGTTTCTTGTTAAACTTGCCTAATGGCTTTTCTGCTAATTCTAATGTGTGTATGTCTTGTTCAAAGAAGTGTTGGTAAGTCCAATTTCTCTGTAAGTTATTCATTAAGAAGCGGACATTGGCTGTTCTGCCGTCTATCACAATCATAGTTCCCGGTAGTAGAAACGGTTCTAAAACGAGGATGTCGGCCGCCATGGGTAACCTATCGGCTGAACGGGTAGATATGCCTCCTATATCACCAAGAACACTGTATTGATCCGGTGCATCCAGATATATAAGGTCTGGGCAGACATTTGGAATTTTGTCGTACAAGGTGCAAGCTCTTCCATTAAATGTTGTCATACGAACTTTCGAAAAGCTGAATTCTACGAAGTCAAACAAGTTTTTCGGAAAGCTTTTTTTACACTCTTTTATCCAGTTTTTGCCGTTATCAACCGAATAAACTCTAAAAGAATCTTTTCTTCTTAGATTGGTTTTAACAAAATTTTCAAATTCAATTTTGTTCTTTTTTACGGCGTCGGCGAAGACAATGGTACTTTTACCCACGCCAAACTCTAAAACGGTTAGGACTTTTCTTTTTCTCGTTAGAAAGTGTAGCCGAGTTAAGTCATCTAGTTCCGGCAGTCTAGGTGTTTTATCCGTTGGATCAACGGGGCCGTAGATAGTCTTCTTTATTTTTTTATCTACATTACCGTATTTCTCCAAGCTCACGCCAAATAGGTCGTGTAAATCATTTTCTTGACACCATTTTTTATAATCTAAATCGTTAAACATTAGAGTCTATTTGTCGACATCAAGACACCTTATAGCGCAGTTTCCACTCTGACCCGATCTTCTCCCAGAGGTGTGGGTCTCGAAAACCATCAATGGTTTCCCAGAATTCTTTTTCCGATAAATTGACGTACTCCAAAAATTCTTTGAAATAATATTTCGGAAATTCGCCGTCAAAACGATGAACCAAAGCGACGCCTTCCTCTCTGGTAATATGATGATTTCTAATTTCCTGGGCCGCATCTTTGGTCGCCCGTCCAAAACCAAATTTGATGTAAGTCGTATAATAAAAGAAGCCGTCGGTTTTATCGTCAATGCTATTATACTTGGAATAAGTCCCTTCCGTTCTCTCCGGATTAGCTTCAAAGCCGCTGTGTTTGACCGCGTAATAATAACAATCTTGGGGGACCCACTTTAAGTAATAACCAAGGTAATCTTGGACGATATTCTGTTCCGCAATAATTTCCGGATCTAGCGGTAGATAAGGGAAGAATTCGGCCCACTCAATTCCCTCGCGCAGATATTCGGCGATGGTTTTGCCGCCTAAGTAGATTTCTTCTGGCTTCATACTCTTGTCAACATGATCCAGGCGAAATCCCAGATTGTGCGTGGGATCAGCTTTTTCCTCGGCCTTGGTGCTGAAACCTCGCTGATTGATTGAAATATTGGCACCATAGTCGCCGGGACTTTCACCGTAAAAAACTAACGGCACCTTGAACAAGGCGGCCATCTTTGGTCCGATTGTTTTTTGGCCGAAGACAAAGGGTTGAAAAGGATGCAATAAATTAAGAAACGCATTCCGCGTTAATAATCGGTGAATTTTTCCGTTCGGCGTATAAAGAAAATTGGGCAATCCGCCGATACGCATCCAATTTTGAAAATTTTTCCAGCCGACATCAGTGTAAAGATGAGGCGACCAAGTGACCGTTAGTGGATGCATCCCATATTTGTATTTCAAAATATGCGAAGCGAAAACACTGTCTTTGCCGCCGCTCCCGGGAACGATGCAATCATAAGAACCATTTCGACTGCGGTGTTTGCTCAGAAGTTCGAGCAACTCCCGTTCCCGTTCCAACCAATTGATATCCCGGTTTTCTTTGGACGCGTTAAATCGGCAAGCTGAACATATTCCTTCATCGTCAAATTTAATGTACTGATGCTGGTAAGTCCGGCGGTTTAGATATTCATTACACGAAGTCGCCCGGGTATTCGGGATGACACATTGTTTACAAAACTTTACTTTCGCCGGCAAACCGTAAGAGGGCATAGATGCTTTACACTATATCAACCATTCTGCAAATTTACAAAGTGACGGATGATTGTCACCCCCGCTTCACCGCTTTTCTCCGGATGAAATTGACAACCATAAATATTACCTTGTCGAACGGCCGAACAAAATTTTTGTCCACCGTAGACGGAAGTCGCCAAAATCACCTGAGATTCTGTCGGCTCAAAAATATAGGAATGGACGAAATACATCATCGGTTCCCGCTCCGGGGATTGAAAAATGATTTCTGGCCACTTGCCCGGCGCCGGCGCCGCAATTTTATTCCAGCCGATTTGCGGCACTTTAACGTTTTTTTCTGTCGGTTGGAGCTTTACCACCTTGCCTTTAATGATGCCCAATCCCGGACGAGGGCCAAATTCTTCACCTCGTTCAAATAAAAGCTGTGCTCCCAAACAAATACCCAACATTGGTTTGCCGGTCCGGGCAAACTGTTTAATTGGTTCAATCAGACCGCGGATTTTCAAGCCGTTCATTCCGGCGCCGAAGGCGCCGACGCCAGGTAAAATTAAACGATCGGCCGATAAAATTATCCCCGCTTCCTCGGTGATAATCCAACTGTCAATGTATTGCGATACGGATTTAGCCACACTTC